>NZ_NMPS01000125.1:0-18261 GCF_002261125.1 Siphonobacter sp. BAB-5385
ACGGGGCTATTCACGTTGAACCCCTTCGGGGTTTGAGCGTGTGATTGATTATACGGATGCAGGTTTCCAAACCTGTATTCATCCTATGTCAAATTTCAACGCTGGCTTCCCAAGCAAGAATCATTATAGAAAATCGATCGCATCAACGGGGCGGGTTGTCCGTAGCATTCGCTACGTACGCAGTAGTTGGTAGGCTGTGCCTACCGGGCTGGATGGTATCCTGAAAGCATGCGAGACTATTGGAATTAAACTCCCGAATTGTTTCAAAGAATCAGTAAAATTGATCTAATATGCGAGCAGTAAAATTAAAACGGCAAACACGCAATGGGTTATTAAAAAACGCTGTAGAAGCGTTCGATTTCATAGCTTGAGTTAAACTCCGCCCGCCCCCTGTTAACTAAAACAAACTCCGAAGAAGTTCAATCGTAAATAGCCCAGGGTGTAACCCCGGGTTAACCCCGAGTTCAGATACCTTTCTTACCATAAATTTGGATTCAATCGCATTCCTGTAATAAATTGCGTAACTAATTACGTAATTTATTAAACATGGACATCATTTCACAACTGGGACCTTTAGCCTTCGTCAGCCGGATGCGGCGACTGGCCGAATCCGTGAACCTGCACGCCCGGGCGGTTTACCAACAATACGGACTGGATTTTGACCCCAAGTGTTTCCCCGTATTCTGGACGCTTTGTGAAGTAGGCCCCTTGGGTATTAGCGAGCTAGCGGAATACATTGGCTTTTCTCATCCGGGCGTCATTCAACTGGCCAAACAACTGGAACAGGACGGACTCATTAGTTCCGGGAAATCGGATGCGGATAAACGCAAGCGAATCCTGAAGCTATCCGAGAAAGGAGAGGCCTTGCGTCCCGAATTTCAGAAAGTATGGACTCATATTCAGGCCGTCAATACCCGACTAATTGCCGAGCGGCGTCACAACCTGCTTTGGGCGGTAGAGGAAATCGAAGGCGTACTCGTCCAGCAGGACTATCTCAGCATCTTTAAAGACTATCTCAAAACTCAGCAGCTGGAAGAAGTGGAAATTCTGGATTACGATCCGGCCTATGCTCCGTACTTCAAATCCTTGAATCAGGCCTGGATCGAGCAATACTTTCGGCTTGAACCCCACGATCTCGAACAGCTCGATCATCCCAAAGAAATTTTGCAAAAGGGTGGCGTCATTCTCTTTGCCCGCTACCAGCAGGAAATTGTGGGTACCGTAGCTCTGGTACAGGAGAAACCCGGCGATTTTGAAATGGTCAAAATGGCCGTTTCACCCCAGGTCCAGGGACGGCAAATTGGCAAAAAACTGGGACAGGCCATTTTACAGAAAGCCCGGGAAGCCGGAGCCGCCCACGTATGGCTGGAATCGAATACGCGACTGGTACCCGCCATCGAACTTTACAAAAAGCTAGGTTTCTACAAAGTCGCCATGACCGCCACCCCCTACGAGCGAGCCGACATCCGCATGCAATGCGACCTGTAAAGCCTATGCACCAACCTGCCCATGGGCAGTATCACCCCCAACAACCATTAACCAACAACTAAAAAATGCTCATCCGTCTCGCCACTGAATCCGACCTGCCCGCTCTGGTAACCTTATTGCAACGCGTGGTTCCCCTCATGCAAGCTTCCGGCAATCGGCAATGGGATGAATCGTACCCCAATGCCGAGGTATTTCGGGAAGACATTCGTCAGGGCCAGCTCTGGGTGGCCGAGTACGAAGGCAGTATCGCGGGCGTAGCGGCCCTGACAACTGACCAAGATGCCGAGTATGTCCAACTGGGTTGGGATCTGTCCGAGCCCGCCATCGTCACGCACCGACTGGCCGTGCACCCCGATTTTCAAGGCAAAGGAATTGCCCAGCGATTACTGGAACAGGCCGAACAACTAGCCATCGAACGGAACATTGAAGTATTACGGGTGGATACTAACACCCATAACCAGGCTACGCAGCGACTCTTTCCCAAATTAGGCTACCGCTATGCCGGCGAACTCTCACTGGGTTTTCGGCCCAATCTACGCTTTGTCGGTTTTGAAAAGCGACTAACCAGGAACTAGCTTATAATGGTTCTAAAAAAAGGCATATTCCATCAAATTTTAATGAAATTAATTCCCGGATAAATTATTCTTTATACCTTTGGTGTACGTACACTATTGCATTTTGTGTTTCCTGTTCCATTAGGTGGTAACAACGCATGAAGTGACGACCCATTGATACGCACGCCTCTGTATGAAAAAGGTTCGCCCCCTGATCCTTTCCCGTTTGCCGGTAACATCCCGGTGGTTTGTTTTGGTGAGTATAAGCCTCGTAGTGGGCGTGGTTGCCTGTAAACGTATGACGCAGACCACCACGGCTTCGCTGGACTGGCCCATCACGGGTGGTGATTCCGGCGTAACCCGTTTTGCGGCGGCAGATCAGATCACGAAACAAAATGTATCCCGGCTGAAAGTAGCCTGGACGTATCACTCGGGTAACAAGGCAGGTAACATTCAGGGCAATCCATTGATTGTAGACGGCGTAATGTACGTAACAACGCCCGCTCAGGAAATCATTGCAGTGAATGCCACCAACGGTCAGGAAATTTGGCGGCACAATCCGGCCCGGGCGGGTGAAAAATTCGGCGGTATCAACCGGGGCATTGCTTACTGGAACGAAGGAAACGAACAACGGATTCTCTTTACCGCCAATCATTACCTGCTGGCCATTGACGCCCGCACCGGAAAAACCATTGAAAGCTTCGGAACTAGTGGTCGCCTGGATTTGAACGAGGGTCACATGCGACCCGCGTCGGATATGAAAATTACGGCTCCGGCTTCGCCCGTCATTTATAAAGATCTGGTGATCGTGGGTTCGATGAGCTGGAGTGCTCCGGCCAACGTCAGCGGTTTTGACGTGCGTACGGGCAAAAACGCTGGACGTTCTACACCATACCCCAACCAGGCCAACTCGGCTACGAGAGCTGGGGTGACCCGGATTTCTGGAAGGATGGGGCAGGCGTGAACGTCTGGGGTGGTTTGTCAGTAGATCCTAAAAATGGCATGGTGTATTTCGCCACGGGTCAGCCTAAAAATGATTTCTACCGTCCGGGTAAAGAAGGCTCGCAACTGTACGGCAACTGCATTGTTGCCCTGAATGCCAACACGGGCCAACATGCTTGGCATTATCAGGTCATTCACCGCGATTTGTGGGATCTCGATTTACCCTGTGCTCCCATTCTGGCCGATTTTAACTACAAAGGCAAACCCGTACCCGGCGTGGTGCAGTTAACCAAAACGGGGAATGTGTTTTTATTCAATCGATTAACGGGAGAATTGTTGTCGGACGTAGAAGAGCGGTCCGTACCCCCATCTACCTTACTCGACGAACAGGCCTACCCGACGCAGCCGTACGTTCGCTGGCCGCAGCCTTTTTCCAAACAGGTGGTTACGCGAAATGATTTGACGGACCGTACGCCCGAGGCTCACGCCGATGCCCTCGCCCGGTTTGAAAAGGCGGACACGGGCTGGTACGTGCCACCAACCCAGAAAGGCGTGATCTACTACGGCATTCACGGCGGAGCCGAATGGAGCGGCGGAGCTTACGATCCGACAACCGGAAATTTGTACGTGAACGCCAATGAGCTGGCCTGGCACATTACCATGATCGATATTAACGCCAAGGAAAAATCGGCGGAAGCTTTTGCCCAGCATCCGGGTCGGCGGGTGTATCTGGAGAAGGGTTGCGTCGGTTGCCACGGCTCCGAGCGACAGGGGAATGGTGGTATTCCGGCTTTAACGAGCCTTTCTAAGAAGTATAAAAAGCCGGATGTAGTTCAGATTGTGAAAAATGGACGCGGTGCCATGCCCGCTTTTTCCCAGATTTCGGAAGACGAAGTACAGGCTCTGGCGGAGTTTCTCCTGGATATGGAAAGCCAGACGGCCGTGAAGCAAAGCAATCAGAAACCCGTATACCGGGCGATGAATTATACCAAATTTCTGGATAAGGAAAATTATCCCGCTACCAAAGCCCCCTGGGGTACACTTAATGCCATTAATCTGCATACGGGTGAACTCGTCTGGAAAAAACCGCTGGGTGAATACCCCGAACTAACGGCGAAGGGTATTCCGGTAACCGGACGCGAGAACTTCGGCGGCTGTATCGTCACGAAAGGCGGACTCGTGTTCATTGCCGCTACGGGTGATGAGAAATTCCGGGCTTTCGATAAAGACACGGGTGAACTACTGTGGGAAACGACCTTGCCCTTTGGTGGGTACGCCACCCCGAGTACCTATGTGGTCCATGGCAAACAGTATGTCGTGATCGCGGCTACTGGTGGCGGGAAGCTGGGTACCAAGACGGGCGATGCGTATGTCGCCTTTGCCCTGGAGTGATTTTACAGAAGTAATGAGTATCGTTCGCCTTCGACCTCTTTTGATCCAATTTTTTAAATAAATAAGTATACATTTTGTTGGTAGATTCAGAAATGGAAAGTACTTTTGAATAAGATAGTTAACGTACACTATTTCACAACACCAGCGTACTTAGTCATACCAGATTCAGCCATTTCCTACCAGCGAAAGATGAAAAGCTAAGCTCTTACGGAGTGGAACGGCAAGGATTTTACCTGAATTTTTTAACGAGCAAATACGGTAACTTCCTCCGTACCTCAAACCGATATTTTCGAGAATTCCGAATGTACGATCCCTTCACAGCCTTCGATTAAAGCCTGTAAAATGATGACGTATAGACAATAAAGTTATTAAGTGTAGTACACTACCTCTAAATCTATTTCATTCAATAAACCTCGTATGCGTAAAGCTTTACTAGGCGTGTGTTTTGCGTTGGCTAGCTGGTCCGCGTACAGTCAGAAAAACCCCGTAGCGTATGGCGTAAATCTGGCTGGAGCGGATTTTGGGTCCACGATGCCGGGAGAATTCGACAAAACCTATACGTACCCCCGGCCTTCCGAGCTGGATTATTTCAAAGCCAAAGGATTGACCCTGATTCGGTTACCGTTTAAATGGGAGCGAATTCAGCCCAAGTTAAACGGACCACTCGATGCCCGGGAGCTTTCCCGTATCAAACAGGTCATCAAGCAGGCCCAGCAACGAAAACTCTGGGTTATTCTGGATTTGCACAATTACGGTCGTCGGCAGATGGATGGGACTGAATATCTGATTGGTTCCGAAAGAGTTTCTATCCAACACATCGGCGATCTCTGGCAAAAGCTGGCTCAGGCCTGTCGGTCGTACCCAAACATTTGGGGCTACGGTCTGATGAACGAACCGCACGATTTGCGAGCCGATACGCCCTGGTTTTCCATTGCCCAGCACTGCATTACGCAGATTCGGAAAACGGATACCAAAACCGCCATTCTCGTGGGTGGCGATCAGTGGAGTTCGGGCGAACGCTGGTTACGGGCCAGTGATACGCTCAAGTACCTGAAAGATCCTTCCCGACACCTGATTTTCGAAGCTCACGTGTATTTCGATAAAGACGGTTCGGGAACGTACAAACACGATTACCTAACAGAAGAAGCTTCGGCTCAGAAAGGAATCGAGCGGGTAAAACCCTTTGTCAACTGGCTGAAAGCGAATCACTTTCAGGGACTTGTCGGTGAATACGGCGTGCCGGATACGGACCCTCGCTGGCTCGAAACCCTCGATCAGTTCCTGGCGTATCTCCGCGAAAACCAGGTGAGCGGTACCTACTGGGCCGCGGGCCCCTGGTGGGGAGATTATACGCTCGCCGTAAGCCCCCGGGACGGTACCGACCGACCGCAAATGAAAATACTGGAAAAATACCCAACGCTTTAATCCTGACTCCCACGCATACTACTTGTTACAGTTCATTTTAAACCTAATATCTATGAAACAATACTATCTATTGTTGCTGGCTTTCTTGTGCCTGGCGGTAACCTCAGAAGGCTGGACTCAGACTACCACCGTCAAAGGCGTGGCTCGGGCCAAAGACACGGGCGAAGTACTTCCGGGCGTCAGTATCCTCGTCAAAGGAACGACCTCAGGAACGGTCACCAATGCCGTGGGGGTGTACAGCATCTCCGTACCCGATGCCAACGCTACACTGATTTTTTCTTTTGTTGGCTACACGCCGCAGGAAATAGCTCTGGCGGGACGTACAACGCTGGACGTTGAGCTGGAAGCAGACGACAAAAAACTCAATGAAGTCGTTGTTATTGGCTACGGGCAAGTGAACCGCCGGGACCTTACCGGTTCGGTATCGACCGTAAAAGGACAGGATTTGTTACGCAACATTCCCGTAAGCGTCAACCAAAGTTTACAGGGACAAATTGCGGGTGTAAACGTCAACAAAGGTGACGGTGCTCCAGGTGGTGGCATCAGCATGACCATTCGCGGAGCCAACTCTTTCACGGGTAGCGAACCGCTGTACGTCATCGACGGTATTCCGTTCACCTCCGCCGCTACGCCCGCCGGAGCCGAAGGTTCCATGCAAACCATCAACGTACTGGCCAACATGAACCCGCAGGACATCGAGAGCATCGAAGTACTCAAGGATGCCTCCGCCACCGCCATTTACGGTTCGCGGGGAGCCAACGGAGTGGTATTGATCACGACGAAAAAAGGCAAAGCCGGAAAAGATCGCGTAGAATTCACCACCAACCTGAGTCTGGGCCGGGTATCAAAACGCATTCCGATGCTGAATGGCTATCAGTACGCACTGTTTCAAAACGAAGCTTACGCTAACGCTAGTAAGTACATCGGCACGACGTTGGAAGTGCCTTTTCCGGGGAAAATTGGCCGCGACCCGGTATTGGGTGAAAACACGTACCTGCCCGGACCGGAAGACTACCGTGACGGTTTACCCGAAGGCACCCAGTATCCGGCTGGTTTCAAAGGTACCAACTGGCAGGATGAGGTATTCCGCCCCGCCGTTACCCAGGATTATACGCTGTCGGTTTCGGGTGGAAATGATCGCGGCACGTACCTGATTTCGGGAAATTACCTGGATCAGCAGGGGGTATTGCTCAACTCCGGTTTCAAACGGTACAGTCTGCAATTCAACCTCGAACGCAAAATTGGTAAATTACTGACGATCGGTACGAGCAACAACATTGCCTACACGACCTATCAATTAGGAAAAACCAATACGTCCGGGGCTCAGCCCAGTTTGATCAGTTCGACGATTTTTTCCCGTCTACGTACCCGGTGAACGATCCGAACTCGGCCTTCCGGGAATCGCTGATCAATACGTCCAATCTGGCCAATCCGTACAAAACCACGCAGTCGGCCCGTGATTTTACGTACTCGACCCGCGTGTACACCACGGCGTTTGCTCAACTGAATTTTACGCCCGCTCTGAATTTCCGGCAACGCATGGGGTATAACTACAACCTCAACTCGCGGGAGATTTACTACGGACGCGATCTGAACGAAGGCCGCACGCCCGTCAATGGCTTCGGCATGGTAAGCGATAATAACTACTCGCAATTGACGATGGAGTCGATTCTGACCTACATCAAAACGTTCGGTACGAAGCACAATATCAACGCCGTAGCGGCTTACACCTACGAAAAAGGCGTTTCCGAGTACAAAACGATGTCGGCCACGGGTTTCCCAACGGACCTTACTAAAAACTTTAACCTCCGGGCGGGTCTGCGTCCTTCGCCGTTGCAGAATGGTCGGAACGACAACGCTCTGATGTCGGTACTGGGTCGGGTTAACTATAGCTACGACGGCAAATACCTCTTCACGGCTTCCTTCCGCCGCGATGGTTCCAGCAAATTCGCCATCCGCAACAAATGGGCCAACTTTGCCTCGTTCGCTCTGGCCTGGAACGCGGGCGAAGAAGAATTCATCCAAAATCTGGGCGTGTTCTCAACGTTGAAAGTGCGTACCAGTGTGGGGCAAACGGGTAATCAGGGGATTGGTCCTTATGGCAGTATCTACGCCACGACGATTGCCAACGTACCCTTCGGCGGATCAGAGCAGAGCGGTTTTGCAATCGATAACGGTCGCGGTCTGGTCGATCCGAATATCAAGTGGGAAACCACCACGCAATATGATTTCGGCGTTGATTTTGGTTTCATGAACAACCGCTTCAATGTGACTGTCGATCTGTATAAGAAGCATACGAAGGACCTGCTCCAAACCATCCAGATTGCTCCCAGCAACGGCTTCAATACCATGCTGACCAATTACGGAACGGTGGAAAACAAAGGGCTGGAAATCACGGCCGTGGGAACGCTGGTACAGAAGAATACCTTCAAGTGGGATTTGAACGCCAATATTTCCTTCAACCGGAACAAGATCATGGATCTGCCCGCCGACCAGTTTGCTCAGCGGTTGTACTATTCCTACGATAACATCTTCATCCAGCGGAACGGTCACCCCATCGGCACGATCTATGGACTGGTAGAAGACGGCTACTACGACGACATTGCCGAAGTACGGGCCGATCCGCAGTTTGCCAACTGGTCAGAAACGCAGCTTCGTTCGAAACTGGGCGAAATCAAGTACAAAAACATGGATAACAATCCGGCCAGTATCAGCGAGAGTACCGACCGTACGATCATCGGTAATACCAACCCGGATTTTACCTACGGTTTCACGAACAACTTTTCCTACAAAGGTTTCAACCTCAGTATCTTCTTCCAGGGCGTACAGGGGGGAAATATCGTCAACACCAACCTGCTGAAAGTACGGATGAACCAGCTGGGTAACGTACCGCAGTGGGCCTACGATACCCGCTGGACGGAAGACAACAAAGCCGACGCAAAATGGCCCCGGGCCGATGCCTCGCAGGTACGGGTGATGTTGTTCTCGGATCGGTATCTGGAGGACGCTTCTTACCTGCGACTGAAAACGGTCAACCTGGGGTATACCTTCAAGACGCCGGTGAAATACGTCGAATCGCTGAATGTATACGGCAGTCTGGGTAACCTGCTGACCTTCTCGAAGTACAGCTGGTACGATCCCGACGTGAACTCCTTCGGGGGCGATGCCTCCCGCCGGGGCGTGGATATGAACTCGTATCCCAACAACCGAACCATTACGCTGGGCTTCAAAGCTTCCTTTTAATCCTCCGAACTTTCTATGAAAAAGATACATATAGCATTAGTAGCCCTGGTACTGGCCAGCACGTCCTGCAAGGATGCTTTGAAAGAAACGCCGTATGATTTCGTCGGTCCCGATCAGGTGGGAACGACTACGGAAGCTGACGCCAAGCTCTGGGTCAATGGCGTACTGAATACCCTCAACAGCGGCTCCTTTTTTCAGTATGCGTCTACAACCGTCCGCTGGAAGTGGACGCCGACGATGTAACCGGCAAGGATTACGCGTTCCAGGCGATGGGAGCGGGGAACTTCCAGTCTACTTCCGACATCAACACCTTCTGGGGTGGTCCCTATACCCTGATCGAACGCTGTAATTTCGCCATTACAAAAGTCAGCCAGATCACGATCGACGACGCTTCGAAAAACAACGCCCTCGGTCAATTGTACTTCCTCAGGGGCTGGGCGTATTACATGCTCGTTCGGGCGTACGGACCCATCCCCATCTTCAAAAAATCCGTAACCGAAGGCGAAAACACGAACCAGCCCCGGGCCTCCGTACCTGACGTGTACGCCCACATCATCGAAAACCTGAAAATGGCCGAGACGATGCTGTACACCCGCACCAACGCCCGCTACGAAACGGGTCGGCTGAGTCAGGAAGCGGCTAAAACCTTACTGGCTAAAGTCTACGTAACGATGGCTTCCGGAGCCCTAAAGGGAGCCCAGGTCACCGTACTGGGTGGTAGGCAACGGGAGACGGTCAACGGCGTCGTGCGTCGCATCCAGCCGACGACCACTACCTACACCAAGAGCGTGGTAGCGGGTCACGAATCCTTTGATGCCGCTCAGTACTTCAAACTGGCCCGCGACAAAGCCAAGGAAGTAATTGACATGCAGAAAGCCGGTTCACCCATCGATCTGTTCCCGCGGTACATGGATACCTGGAGCATCGGCAACCGCAACAAGGGCGAACACCTCTGGCAAATGAACGCCATCACGGGATCGGAGATCTTCGGTAACTTCCTGTCGTACCATTACGTAGGGTATCTGATGGCGAACGGCTCCATCGACGGGGCCTTGTACGCCATGTCGGACCACTGGTACGAACTCTTCGAGGAAAAAGACCAGCGAATTACCGAAGGCGTACAGCACCGCTGGCGGATGTTCAGTAACGCCGCCTGGCATTACTACCCCGCTAAAGACAGTCTGAAAGTGAAAAACAGTGGGACGGTACCCACGGCGGAAGGTTACCAGCCTACGGATGTTTATTCCGCCGACCAGTTTCATACGGCCAAGCTTAGCAAGTATGCTCAGGTCTCCGACCGGACGGTACAGCGTTCGGATATGCCCTTTCCGTTCCTGCGGTACGCCGAAACCTTACTGATTTTTGCCGAAGCCGAAAACGAAGTCAACGGTCCGACGGCTGATGCGTACGAGGCTCTCAACAAAGTACGCCGCCGCAGTGGAGCCAGCAATGCCGCCAACCTCAATCAGCAGCAACTGCGTTCGTTCATCCTGCAGGAACGTCAACGCGAACTGGCCCTGGAAGGACACCGGGCCTGGGATATTCGCCGCTGGGGCATCTACCTGCAAGTCATGAATGCCATTGATATTGACGCCAATAACATCATCAAACGTCGTCAGGAGAAACATTTGTTGTTGCCGCTGCCGCTGAATGAAATCAACGGAAATACGGCCATCAATGAAAACAATCCGGGCTGGTAAGTTTCAGTAGGGTGGAGTCGTAATTCCTTCGGGAATAGGACTGGTCCAAGACCGCCAACCGGACCAGTGTTGACTCCACCCTACTCAAATTCCTGATTTCTCTGGGTCGAGCTGGTATTTTTTCAGCTATTTGCGAAAAAGAGTACCTAAACCACTAATCAACGTTTTATGAAAGTTGGCATCGACAGCTACTGTTACCATCGCCTGTTTGGCGAAGTATACGCCGGACAAAATCAGCCCGACAAAATCCTGACGTTTGAAGATTTTCTGACGAAAACGGAAACGCTGGGCATTGACGGGGTATCCCTCGAATCGTGCTTCATCCCCAAATTCGACAAGGCGTATCTCGAGAGTGTCAAAGCCCATCTCGACCGCACGGGCCTCGACCGTGTGTATGCCTGGGGTCATCCCGACGGACTGGAAGGCGGCAAGAACGAGCGGGCGTTTGAGGAGATGATCGAGCACATCGAATACGCCCAGCAGATTGGAGCCCCAGTGATGCGAGTCGTCGGCAGTAGTCTGATGTTTCGCTTTGAGCCGCACGGGCCTCAACTCGAAAAGCTGACCCGAATGTTTTCCGAAGCTACGACAATAGCCGAGCGATACGGTGTGAAACTGGCCGTTGAAAACCACATTGATTACAATTCAGACGAAATTCTGCAACTGATTCAGGGCGTAAACTCGCCGTATTTTGGCGTGAATTTCGATTCCGGAAATTTCCTGCGGGTGCTCGATGATCCCATCCAGGCGATGGAGAAACTGGCCCCGTACGTATTCGCCACGCACATCAAAGATCTGAAACCGGTCAAAGGCGTGCCGGTTAACGAGTGGTATTTCTTTTCCTGCGTACCTACGGGCGAGGGCTTGATTCCCAACGAACGCCTCGCCGAGCTTTTAAGTCAGCATAACTACCAGGGCTTCCTGGCAGTGGAGGTCGATTTTCTGCACCCCGATTATACCGACCGGGAAGAAGAAGTCGTCAAACAAAGCATACAGGCGCTCCGTTCACTGACTAAAACGCTCTAACGCATGGAAAAACAACTCAACGTCGGTATCGTCGGTACCAAGTTCATGGGCAAGGCCCACAGCAACGCCTGGAAAAAAGCACCGTTATTTTTTGATGTATCGGCTCAACCGATCCTGAAAGTCGCCTGCGGACGGCACGAAGCTTCCCTCAAGGAATTTGCCCAACAGTGGGGATGGCAGGAAACGGAGACGGACTGGAAGAAACTCGTCGCCCGTCCCGACATCGATATTATTGACATTGCTCTGCCCCAACAATTACACTATGAAGTGGCTTTAGCGGCGGCGAAGGAAGGCAAACACATTTTCTGCGAAAAACCGCTGGCGATGAATAGTCAGCAGGCGGAAGAGATGCTGAAGGTTTGTGAAGACAACAAGGTCGTTCATTACCTCAACCACAACTACCGTCGTACGCCCGCCGTCGCTCTGGCCAAACGCATGATCGACGAGGGCAAAATCGGTCGAATTTTTCACTGGCGGTGTGCCTATCAGCAGGACTGGATTGTAGACCCCAGTTTTCCGCTCACCTGGCAACTTCGCAAGGAAACCGCTCAGGCCGGACCGCAGTGGGATTTGAACTCGCACGCGGTAGATCTGGCTCATTTTCTGGTAGGCGACATCGCGACGGTTTCGGCCCTGACCACCAACTTCATCAAGGAACGTCCGCTGGCCGATGAATCAACTTCGGGCAATCTTAAAGCTGAAAGCAAGGGTGACGCAAAAGGAGAGGTAACAGTCGAAGACGCCGCCCTGATGCTCGTTCAGTTTGCCAATGGAGCCATCGGTTCATTTGAAGCTACACGATTTGCAACGGGTAAGAAAAACGGGCTGACGTTCGAAATCTACGGTAGTAAGGGCAGTCTGCTGTTCGATCTGGAACGGATGAACGAATTGCAGTACTATTCCCGCGAAGACGCCGAAGGGTATCAGGGTTTCCGGACCATTCTGGCGACCGACGGCTCGCATCCTTACATGCAGCACTGGTGGCCCGCCGGGCATATCATCGGTTACGAACACGCCTTTGTACACGCCGTCGTGGATTTTATTGACGCGATTGAAACCAAACAAACCATTACACCCAATTTCTCGGA
The DNA here is from genome assembly GCF_002261125.1 of Siphonobacter sp. BAB-5385. Taxonomy (NCBI): domain Bacteria; kingdom Pseudomonadati; phylum Bacteroidota; class Cytophagia; order Cytophagales; family Cytophagaceae; genus Siphonobacter; species Siphonobacter sp. BAB-5385. The sequence continues at coordinate 12,859 of NZ_NMPS01000125.1, forward strand.
TGGCCTGAAGATTCTTCGGGTACTCGAGGCCGGACTTACCTCCGCCGAAAGGCACCAGCAAGTGATTATCAGTTAAACCAAACCCTAGTACTATGGAATCCTCTAACAAAGAAAAATTTGAACGCGACGGCTTTGTAATCGTCGATGTATTGACACCACAGGAAATCGATGATTTCCGCGAAGTGATGGATGCCTTGATCAGTCCAAAAATTCAATCGGCTGATACAGAGAAGCGTAGTTCATCCTTTCAGCACTTAGGGGATGAAATCAAGGACTTTGGCAAAGAGGCCCGGCAGTACTACTTCCACCTGCTTACCAAGCCGGGTACGGAGTCGATTCACCACGCCTTTCACCACCCCGTGATTCTGAAGACGGTGGAAGAGCTGCTCGGGCCAAATCTGATTGTCAATAACGCCTCGATTCTGGCTGCGAATGAAGGGACGCAATACTCGCTGGGCTGGCACCGCGACATCATCCAGATTCCGCAGAACGAGATTGAAGACTGGCTGTTCTCGCCCGAACGCTTTCACAACAGCGTACAGATTAACCTGCCGCTGGTGGATGAAAACTCGCTTTGGGTCGTACCCGGCAGTCACAACCGGCCCAATACGCCGGAAGAAGACGAAGCCTTTCGGGGATCGAAACATTACGCCCCCGTGGGGGTTGAAATGCCCGGCGGCATTCCCGTGCCTTTGAAAGCGGGTCAGGCGGTTTTGTACAACAATAATCTGATTCACCGGGGGTTCACGGAAAAAATGAAGATTCCCCGTCGGACCTTACACATGGGCTATCACAGTGCAAAATTCCCGCCGACCTGGCATTTTTACCTGCTCAACGGCGATCTGCTGACGCCACAGTACCTCGACACGCTCAGTCCGACGATGCGACGCATGATGGAAGAGTACCTCGAATGCCGTCGCCAGTATCCCGACATGAGTCAGACCTGGAAGTGGTCATACAATTTTCCCAATGAACTCGCCGTGTAAGGGCGTATTGATTTTACTATGAAACGTTTTCTTTTCTTCCCGCTTCTGGCCCTGCTCTTTCTATCTGCTAAATCCGTAACGGCTCAGCGAAAAGCGAAAAGTATCTATGCCCGCGACAATCTGGTGGCCTGGTGTATTGTGCCTTTTGATACTAAAACCGGGGTCCGGTCGAACGGGCCGAAATGCTCAACCAGCTGGGCATTACTAAACTCGCCTACGATTGGCGGGAAAAACACATCCCGACCTTCGACGAAGAGTTTGAGGCCTGCCGGAAACATAATATCAAGTTTGAGGCTTTCTGGCTGTACTCCGGACCCAATCCGGAAGAGGACAAGGGCTTACAGGCCGTGTTCGAAGTACTGAAACGTCAGAAAGCGAAGATGCAGATCTGGTGCATGATTGGCGGCATCAAAGGCCTGGACGCCATGAGCGAGGAAGAAAAGATCAAAGCCGTTGCCCGGCCCGTTCAGTACATTGCCGATCGGGCCGCGGAGCTAGGCTGTACGGTTGGATTGTACAACCACGGCGGCTGGTTTGGCGAACCCGAAAATCAGTTGAAAATCATTGAGTACCTCAAAAAGCCCAACCTCGGAATCGTGTATAACTTCCACCACGCGGAAGAACACATCGAACGGTTCCCGGTTTTCTTCCCGAAAATGCTTCCGCACCTGATGGCCCTGAATCTGGCGGGACTGAAAAAGGGAAATCCCGTGAAGGTCGTACCCATCGGGCAGGGCGACGCCGAAGCCGGGATGATGCGAATCGTCCAGCAAAGCAAGTATCGCGGACCCATCGGGATCATCAATGAAGATACCGCACCAGATGCGGAAGTGGGCCTTCGGCTAAATATGGACGGACTCCAGAAAATTCTCAAATCCTGGGGAGATACCGCTACGCTTAAAACCTACCAGTAAGCCTTTTTAACTTCCCGAAACTTTTAGCGTTTTGGGAAGTTTTTTAGTTTTAGTACCATCTGCTTCGGCATCCTGACTTATGCGTTTTCGTTTTCTATTTGCTTTCTTCTTTCTCTCCCTGCTCGCTCACGCCCAAACGGACTTACGCGTGAGTGACAACAAACGTTTCCTGGTGTACCAAAACGGGAAACCCTTCTTTTACCTGGGTGATACAGCCTGGGAATTGTTCCACCGCCTCAACCGGGCGGATGCCAAAAAATACCTGAAAAACCGGAAGAAAAAAGGCTTTACCGTGATTCAGGCCGTAGTACTGGCCGAGCACGATGGCCTACGGGATCCCAATGCTTACGGACAGGTTCCTTTTCAGAATACCGATCCGAGCCAGCCGAATGAGGCCTATTTCGCTCATGTGGATTACATCCTGAAGCAGGCGGACCGGATGGGTTTGCACGTAGCCTTGCTGCCAACCTGGGGCGATAAACTGCATAAAGACAAGTGGGGCATCGGGCCGGAAATTTTCAACGAGAAATCAATCTACGCTTACGGTAAATACCTCGGCGAACGCTATAAACATCGCAAAAACATCATTTGGGTGATCGGGGGTGATCGCAATCCCCGGAAAGGGTCGGCGGACGTAGAGGTTTGGCGGGCTTTGGCGAAAGGCGTGACGGAAGGCGTAGGCGGGGCGGACAAGGCCTTGATGACATTCCATCCGCAGACGAGTTCTTCCACCTGGTTTCACACCGACGACTGGCTGGATTTCAATCTATTCCAGACGGGACATTGTGCGGACAGCAAGGTATGGGAACAGATTTCGCAGGATTACCGGCTGGCACCCGTAAAGCCTACGATGGACGGTGAACCCTTGTACGAAGAAATTCCGGTGTGTTTCGACCTGAAAAAAAACGGTTACGCCGATCCGAACGACGTACGCCGGAAAGCGTACCAAAGCCTCTTTGCCGGGGCTCATGGCTTTACCTACGGTTGCAACAACATCTGGCAAATGTACGTGCCGGGCCGTAAAGGCTACATTGATCCCACCAAACCCTGGTACGAGTCGCTCGACCTACCCGCTGCCCGGACGATGCCCTACGTTCGCAAGCTAATGGAGTCGCGTCCATATCTGGATCGGATTCCGGACCAAACCTTGGTTCCCGGTACGAATTCCAACGATCCCAAAAAACGGATTCAGGCCACGCGGGGCAGCGATTACGCCTTTGTCTATTCTTCTGCGGGACAACCCTTTCAGGTACAAATGGGTATCATTTCCGGTAAAGAAGTAAAAGCGTCCTGGTACAATCCCCGAACCGGCAAGGCTCAGAAAGCGGAGACGCTGCCCAATACCGGTGTTCAAACCTTTACCCCCCCCAGTCAGGGCAACGATCAGGATTGGGTGCTGGTACTGGATGACGCCTCACGGTCGTTCCGCTCGTTGTAAATGCATTTGGAATGAAAAAGCTACTCCTTTGCTTGCTGGGGCTGGTCAGCCTGTCCGTTTCGGGTCAGGTACGGCTGGCTCGCCTGTTTGCTGATCACGTAGTCCTGCAACGGCAGAAACCCATTCCCGTATGGGGCTGGGCTCAGCCGAAGGAGAACGTGACGGTGGTACTGGCGGGCAGGACCCAAACGACCCAAGCAGACGCCCAGGGCAAATGGATGGTCCGCTTTCCGGCGATGGAAGCGGGCGGACCGTATGAACTACGCGTTTCCGCCAAATCGGGAAACACGTCCATCCGCGACGTGTTGCTGGGGGAAGTATGGCTTTGCTCGGGGCAGTCGAATATGGAATGGTCGGTAGAACGGGCCCTGCAGTATGAAACCGAGCAAAAAGACGCCAATTACCCGCAGATTCGCCATTTCCGGGTAGCCAATGAGCTGGATCTAAGGCCGCACACGGATTTAAAAACGGGTGAGTGGCAGGTCTGTTCACCCCAGACGGTGGGCGGCTTTACGGCGGTTGGCTTTTTTTTCGCTCGGGAAGTTTATCAGAAGCTGAAGGTACCCATTGGGCTCTTGCATTCGTCCTGGGGTGGTTCCGACATCGAGGGCTGGATCAGTAAGGAAGCCTTGCTTTCGGATTCGGAACTTCGGGAAAATGCCCAACGCCTGCCCGCTACCTGGGCCGAAGCGGATTCGCTGAGTGAACGGAACTTCCGGCAGAAATTTTATGGCCGTGCTACCTACGTTCCTACGATGGCGGATGAACAGAAATTCCTCGGTTCTGACGTAGACTTTTCGAAGTGGGTTCCGCTGTATGATCCGATTGGACAATGGTACTACCGGGGACTGTTTGCTTTCAAAGGCAATGGTTATATGGGCCGGATCGTCCAGATACCCGCCGCAATGGCCAGTCAACCGACTACGCTGGTGTTGGCCGATAATGACAGTCCGACGGAAGTGTACCTCAACGGCAAAAAAATTGCGGAGGGCGTTGTAAAAGGCATTCGGGAAATCAAATTACCCACAAATGCCTGGAAACCAGGAGCGAATCAGCTCGTGATGAAACTTCAGAAGCGGACGAATCCCGAATGGTTTGGGCTGGGCTTACTGGGTACCCTTCAACACCTGTACGTAGCCAGTGAAACCGACAAAATCAGTTTGGTTACCGACTGGAAAATCATGCCTTCCCTGGCCGAACCGCACGGGTTTGTACCCATGCTGAACCGCTTACCGACGACGGTTTATAATACCAAACTGGCCCCGCTGATTCCGTTTGGTATTCGGGGTGTTTTGTGGTATCAGGGTGAAAACAATGCCGACCGGGCTTATCAGTACCGACGGAGTTTCCCCCTGCTGATCAACGATTGGCGGCAAGGCTGGGGCGAAACGTTGCCCTTCTATTTCGTACAACTTTCAAGCTTTGGCACCGATCAGAGTAGCAACCAGGGAAGTGCCTGGGCAGAGCTACGGGAAGCCCAGACGATGACGCTGCAACTGCCGAAAACCGGAATGGCCGTTACGACGGACATTGGCAATGCCACCGACATTCACCCCACCAATAAGCAGGACGTGGGCCATCGACTGGCGATACAAGCCCTGCATTTTGAGTATGGCCAACCCATGGCGTATAGCTCACCCCTGCTGGATACGGTGCATTTTCAGGGAAGTAAAGCCGTACTCCGTTTTAAATTCGCGGAGCATGGGCTGATCGTAAAAGACAAATACGGTTACGTCAAAGGTTTCGAAATCGCTGGTGCCGACCGGGTTTTCCATTATGCCCAGGCTCAGATCAAAGGCAATACCATCGAAGTGTCTCATCCCAGCGTTCCCCAACCCCAGGCCGTTCGTTATGCCTGGTCCGACGCTCCCATCGAAGCCAACGTCTTCAATACCGAAGGCCTCCCCCTAAACTCCTTCCGCACCGACCAATGGCCAGGAGTGACGGAAAAGCGGAAGTATGAACGGTAGATTAGTTGATTGTTTTGAGTTGCTGGTTATTAAAAATTCGGTACGGACGACATAAAACCATACCCGTCCTATCACATTCCATGTCGGAATTCCAT
>NZ_NMPS01000126.1:0-35509 GCF_002261125.1 Siphonobacter sp. BAB-5385
ACGGGGCTATTCACGTTGAACCCCTTCGGGGTTAGGGTGTTCGGGAGAGTACGACTGGGGCAGGTTTCCCAACTTGTACTCTTAACCCGGCAGTCTCCAACTGTCTTTCTAATCGATATTCAACTGTCCCAAAGTTATATTTCCTTCACTGATCAAGAATTTACTCTTTCGTACTATAGTTGTAGTAAACCCATTAATTCAAGAACAGTAAAAGGCGGTCCAGACTATTCCGGACCGCCTTTTACTGTTCTTGAGATCAATAGGATTGAACGAGTGGTGACGTTTAGCGGCCTCCGCCACCAAAGAGCTTGGAAACGACCCAGATTACGACGGCAATGCCTAAAACGACCATGATAATTCCGCTCCAAACGCCTGCCTTAAAGATTCCTTTAATGGCTTCGCAGCTGGTCAAACTCATGGTGATTGATAATAAAACAAGGTACGTGGACCAGCGGGTTAGTGTCAACTTTTTCATAAGGTCAAAGATTAATTGTGAGACGTTTCGTTTCAATCGAAGGTAAAAAACGCGTTCCAACAGTATTCAGGGCCGTTTTCCCTAACTTTTTCGTCCAGCCTTTCTTCTATTTTTTATCTACTTCCGAAGCCAGTTTCAAGACCTTATCACCGTCTTCCTGCTTGATTACCAGGGCCGGATTGTCTTTCGTACCCTTACGGGTAATGGCTTCTCCTTTGATCTTCCGTTCGATAGTTTCGGTGTGTACGGATTCAATGGTACCATGTGCCTTCCCATTTCCCCACTTCCAGCTTACTTCGTCGCCTTTTTTCATTGGTTTGATTCTTTTTGTTCAGCGTATTAACAAAAGAAACCATGCCAGTTTTGACACGTATGCAAACCGAATCTGAATCATTATTTCCACTGATAGTAACGTTGAAGCTGGAAGCCCCGGCTCAGCAGTACTTCGATGCGTTACGGGAAAAATACTTTCCACCCGACCGAAATTTTCTGAAAGCTCACCTGACGCTATTTCATCAGTTACCGCCTCAGGAACCTATTATCGAAAATACATTACGGGAACTGACGCAACGACCACCCCTGAAACTAGGCGTACGGGAAGTAAAAATGATTGGGCGGGGAGTCGCCTTTGCGATCGAAAGCGAACCATTGAAAGCCCTGCATCGGCAGTTGCAGAACGAATGGGCCCAATGGCTGATTCCGCAGGATCAGCAACGATTGTGGCCCCATATTACGGTTCAGAATAAGGTAAGTCCGGCCGAAGCCAAAGCCCTGCAACAGGAATTGCAGCAGCGTTTTGAACCTTTTGAGATAAAGGCAACGGGACTCGTACTCTGGGAATACCACCAGGGACCCTGGCAGTGGGTGCAAGAGTTTTTGTTTGACCATCCATCCTGAACGTATGGATCAGGATGGATGGTCAAAAGAGCTTAAGGGTTCGTAGACCACAAACCCGCTTCTTTGACAAATACGCGACGATTTAACTTTAAATGAGCGATGACCAGTTCGGCCAGATCTTCGGCCTGCATGACTTTCTCGGGGTTCCCGTCCGTTAAGTTCAGAGCCACCGCCATATCCGTAGCCACGGTACTGGGCGTCAGGGCCGTGACCCGGATGTTGTGTTTACGAACCTCCTGCATCAACGATTCCGTCAGACCCAGTACCGCAAATTTCGAAGCACTGTAGGCACTGGTACGGGCGGCTCCGCGTTGACCAGCGGTGGAAGCGATGTTGATGATGTCGCCGGATTGGTTTTCGATCATACTGGGCAATACGGCCCGGGTGGCGTAATAAACGCCCATCAGATTGACCTGAATGATGTTTTCCCAGGTTTCGGGTTCCAGTTCCAGAAAGCTACCGAAGCTGGCCGTACCCGCATTGTTGATGAGAATGTCGATGGGGCCAGCCGTCGTTTGGATCTGATTGATGGCTGTTTCGACGGAGTTACGGTCGGCTACGTCAGCTGACACCGGATACGCTTTTGTACCCAGTGCTTCCACGGCGGCGGCAACTTCTTTCAGGCTGTCGTTTGAACGGGCCAGCAGAGCGACGTTAACGCCTTCGGCCGCCAGAGCCAGAGCAATGGCCCGGCCAATTCCTTTTCCAGCACCGGTGACGAGTGCCAGCTTTCCTTGTAATGATTGCATAGAATAGAAGAATCGTTTGAGTTGCGACTAACCGCAAAGAAAGGGAGAATAGTTTCAGAAAAACGATTCTCTGCCTTCGGATGGGTTACTTATCTAAGATTGTAAATGACCTTTCAAAGAAGTCATTCCACTAAAAATCAGTAGAAAAGAATGGATCATCTCTAGGAACGTAAGCGTACGTAGCATCGGAAAATACTGGGAGGTTTTGTTTACCTTGACGGCGTAACTAACCTTTTTTCATATGAATTCCGAAGCCATTGACCGTGCCCGGATGCCCGAAGGCACTGCCGCCGTACTCGACCAGCGAACCCTGTCCAGCGATTATCCTACGCTGCTGTCGCTTCTACAACCGGGTATGCAGGTACTCGATGTTGGCTGCGGAACGGGTACCATTTCCAGGGGCATCGCCGATGCAGTCGGACCCGAAGGTTCGGTTGTGGGCATTGATTCCAGCGAACATTTGATTGAACGGGGAAAAGCGTATTTCGCGGAAATCACGAATCTGGAATTACTGACAGAAAATTTATTTACTTACCAGCCCGAGCAACCGTTCGACCTGATTGTATCGGCTCGGGTGTTGCAATGGCTGAGTAATCCGAAAGAGGCCTTGAGTCAGTTCAAAACGTTGCTGAAACCGGGCGGCTGGGTATCGATACTGGATTACAACCACGCACAACTCGAATGGTCACCGACACCACCTGCGAGTATGCAGGTTTTCTATCAGGCTTTTCTGGACTGGCGGGCGGACGCGGGTATGGACAACGAAATCGCGGATCACCTGCCGGACTTATTCAGCGAATTGGATTTTCGGGAAATCCTTATACTGGATTCCAATGAAGTCTATCAGCGGGGACAAGCCGACTTTACCGCAAAACTTAACCTCTGGACAACCGTGGCCGAAACCCGTGGACAGCAAATGGTACAAAACGACTGGCTTACGGAGGAACAGCGTCAGCAGGCCATTACGGAATACCGGAGCTGGGTAGAGCAGGAGGCAGAGTCAATGACGATGAAGCTAAAGGAGGTACGGGGGCGGGTGTAATGGGCCAGGGGTTGAAACCCCTAATTACAAAAGGACCATCCTGCGGGGTTTGAAGTAAGAGAGAAACAGTCGTTCGGCGAAACCCTAATCAAACCTTAAATCCATACTCAAACTTCAAACGCGTTTTTAACGCCTTTCAAACTTCAAAAAAGCCCCGGATCGACGTCCGGGGCTTTTCGTGACCTGCTTACTTCAAATCTTTCAAGATCTCCTCAATGGCTCGGTCGAGCTGGGGTTCTTTTCCTTCCAGACGATCCATAAAGGTTTGTTTGACGGTGATGTCCGGCTGGACACCCTCGCGTTCGAGGTTCTTGCCGTCGAGGGTATAACAACCCCAGGAAGGCAGACGGTAAAACGAACCATCCACCAGGCCTTTACCCGAGGTAAAAATGATCCAGCGGTAGGTTTCCGTACCAATCAACTTACCTAATTTCAGAGCCTTGAATCCGGCAGAAGTCATCTCGGCATCGCTCAGGGATTGTTCGTTGATCAGCATCACAATGGGCTTGCCCGAGGGGCTAAAGTTCGGCTGCGGCGAGCGAGCACCGCCCCGGTACTGCCATTGCAGATACGGACGCTGACTCAGGAAGTTCAGCACCAGATCGTGAACGTTGCCGCCCGTGTTGTAGCGTAAATCCACAATCAGAGCGTCTTTCTGATTCCAGTCGCGGGTCATGTCAATCACAAACTTCTGGTATTCGTCCATACCCATGTTTTTCATGTGTACGTAGCCGATCCGGTTTTTGCTCTTGGTATCCACGTACTTCTGGTTTTGATCGATCCATTCATCGTACAACTGATTCACCAGTGCACCTGAGTACTCAGGGTGGACTTTCACTTCAACGTTTTTGCCGTTTCGTTTGAACGTCAGTTCCATTTCCTGATCCAGCGAAGGTTGCTGGAAATAGAAATCGCGGTTTTGCTTGGGGTTGACCTCCTGCCCGTTCACCTTCACGAGTACGTCACCGGGTTTTACGTCTTTTCCAGTTTTATCCAGCGGTGAATTCTTGACGACAGCCTTCACCCGGTACGGATTTTCATCCTCGAAGATCACGCCGGGCGTAAGCGTACGGGTCGCGAAGAAGTTACTTTCTTCCGGACCGTACGAACTGAAACCCGTGTGCGATGAATTCAACTCGCCGAGCATATCGTTCATCAGCGTACGGAAATCTGTGCGGTTATTGGCTCGCGAAACAAAGGCTTCGTATTTCGGCTTGAGGGATTTCCAGTCGGCTCCGTGGAAGGTTTCGTTGTAGAAGTTCTCCTCTACGTTGGCCCAGGTTTCTTCGAACATCTGGCGGAATTCCTCCTCGAAATTCTTCCGGAAGGTATGTTTCATGTCGATTTTCTCGACTTTATTGGCATCCAGATTCAGCTTGTGAATGTTTCCGCCCACGATGACGTAATACTTCCCATCGAGTTGAAGAAAATCGGAAGCTCCACGGGTACCTTCAATTTTTTCCGTTTTGTTCGGTACAAAGGGCTCAATCGTCGTTTTCCACCAGCTGGGTTGTCCCTGATCGTGGTCTGACTGGTAAAGGACAAACGTTTTAGTGTCTTTTTGAACAACGATGGGATCCACCGCTGTACCGAAATTCGGACTGATCTGCTCCAGGCGATCCATCAAACCGTCGAAGTCAATCACAATCGGATCAATCTTCTTGGGTTCTTCTTTTTTCTTTTCGTCCTTTTTCTCTTCTTTTTGATCCTTTTTGGCGTCCGTCTTTTTCGTACTGGTTTTGCTCGAGTCTGTCTTGGTTTCCTTTTTCTCGTCTTTCTTTTCTTCTTTTTTGAACAGCTCGGCGAATTTGTCGGAACGATACGGCTCTTCCAGCTTGCTCAGCGGCATCCGGTAGACGTGGGCATCGGCCAGACCAAACGGATAGGAGGGTTTGTACCGATTACTGGCAAAATAGATGTACTTGCCGTCGGGCGACCAATACGGAGCTTCTTCCGTAACGCCCGTGTTGGTCAGGTTGTACGTTTTCCCATCCGAAAGCTTATGGACGAAAATGTCCTGTTCGAAATTGCGGTGAGCCGTGAACACGACGTACTCATCGTTGGGAGAAAACATGGGTGAGGAGTTCTGGAAAGCCCATATTTCATCTTTCACGAGCGTCTTCGAATCGAATGACTTCAAATCCAGTAAGCGAACTTCGTCGCGACCGCTCAAGTACACGGCCTTCGTACGGTCCTTATTGAGGAAAAGATTCCGGTTATTTCGAAGGTCTTTCGTCAGAGCTTTCGCCGAGCCGCTACCGTCGGCGGGGATGCTGAAAAAGTTCTGGTAACCATTGACGGTCTGGTTGAATACCAGCGTCCGGTTGTCGGAAAGCCATTTCACTTCCAGCACCCGGCCCGTCGGACTGCTGCTGAGTTGCTTGATGTACTTGCCTTCCACGTCGGAAACGAACAGTTGTCCCCGGGAAGAGAACGCCATTTTCTTACCATCGGGCGATACATCGAAGAAATTGATATTGCCCTGTACGATGAAATCCTGAGCCTTGGGAAGCGTAAAGTTCCGAGAAATGGACAGTTGGACGGGCTGAGCTTTTTTGCTGGCGACGTCGTAAATCCAAAGCTGGTAATCTTTCTCAAAGACTACTTTCTGGCCGTTGGCACTGACCTGAGGACGCTTGATGGATTCCTTGAACGAGGTTAAAGCCGTCTTTTTTCCACCGTTAAAGGCGTACAGGTTGTATTCCCCGTTGGCCTCATCCGAAACAAAATAGACCTGCCCCGATTTATCGATGGTCGCCCACATATCCTTGCCCTGGTAATCCGTATACCGCTTGTAGGCCTTGGTTTTCGGATTGTAGGACTGAATATCGGGGTTAAATTCACCCTTGTACCCTTTGCGGTAAGCCTGGTTATCGCTTTCCCAGGTATCGTTGAAGTACAGCTCGCCGGTGGTCGGATGTTCGGCAATACTGTGAATCCGGTTGAAGAAATGTCCAAAGATGCGTTTGGGTGTACCACCATCGATGGAAAGGGTATAGGCCGTACCATTGTTGTACGCTCCTGATTCGAAGTAAATCGTTTTCGAATCCCAGCCCCAGCCATCGAATAGATCGTAACTGTCGTGGAAGGTCAACTGCCGGATTTCACCACCCTCGGCGGGCATCACGTACACATCGGCGTTGCCGTACTGCGTACCCGTAAAGGCCAGCCATTTGCCGTCGGGGGAGAAGCGGGCCCGAGTTTCGCTGCCCTGCATAGCCGTGAGACGAGTACTAACGCCCGTCGTCAGATCGGTTTTCCAAAGGTCGTTTTCGTAGGTAAATACGAGTGTTTTGGCATCCGGGCTAATACTGGGGTAGGAAGTGAAGTACACCCCCTGGCCGTGCGTAGTGGCCAGTCCCGCTACGACCATAATGGCGGAGAGAAAAATTTTTCGCATACAATGGGTATGAAGTGTTTTTTCGAAAGATACAAAGCAGTGGGAGCCCATGGAAATACACTTGTGACCAATGGTAAGTATTCGGCATAAAAAAAGCCGTCTGGTTTTCCAGACGGCTTTTTTCTGTATTAAGAACGGCCTACAACGTCCGAACTTTGATATCTTTCCAGCGAACTTTAATCCCACCGCCATCGTGAATTTGCAAAGCGATGCTACCGGTTTTTGAACCGAAAGCCGGATCAGTCATCGTTACCATTTCTTTGCCGTTAAGCCAGGAGGTAACAGTATTGCCCTGTACGCGAATTTTCATCGTATTCCATTCGCCCATTTTCAAAGCCTTGTCCTTAGCCGGATCGGGTTTGATAAGCCAGCCACGTCCGTATGATTCGTAGATACCGCCCGTCGCGTGGTTTGGAGGAGCTACCTCTACCTGCCAGCCCGACACTTTGGTGCCTTCGATGGAAGAGTGGAAGAAGATACCGCTGTTGCCATCGGCTTCCTGTTTGAAACTAGCTTCTACTTCAAAATCCTTGAATTGTTCTTCCGTGGCCAGGTAGCCGTACTGTTTGTCAGGACCACTCTCGCAAATGAGCTGACCGTTTTCGACGTACCATTTTTCGGTACCGTACACTTTCCAGCCCGTGAGGTCTTTACCATTAAAAAGCGACTTCCATTTGGCTTTTGCGGGTTGATCCGCGAAGGTGAACAAACTGGAGCAGACCAGCACCAGAACGAGTGCGAATGTGCGATGCATACGTTAGAGGTTTAATTGAAATGAAATACTGAATAAAAGGTATAGAAAGCAGTAAAACGATTGAAAAGGTTTGACACGTCGGCTGTTCCAATCCCTTTGTTGAAGGGATGAAACCAGCTCAAACGTAATCAAACCTTTTCAAATAATGGTACAGATTTTACTATTCAATCGTCAGTACCCAGTCATCCTGTTCAACGACGGTACCTTCCGTTAACGTAATGGCCGAGACTTTACCAGCGATCGGAGCCGCTACGATACTTTCCATTTTCATGGCTTCGATCACGAACAGCGGCTGATTTTTCTTCACTTCCTGGCCTTCTTTCACCTGAATGCGTACCAGACGGCCCTGTAAGGGAGCCCCAATCTGCCCCGCTTTCGTAACCTTTTCATTCTGGGCTTTGGTGGCCTTGAACGTCTGGTCTTTGATGGAAATCCGGCGAGCCTGTCCGTTGAGATCGAAGGTTACCGTCCGATGACCCGTTTCGTCGGGCTCGGATACGTAGGAAAGTTTGATCATGATTGTCTTTCCTTCTTCAATCGTCACGAGTACTTCTTCGTCCTGTTTCAATCCGTAGAAGAACGCCGGTGTAGGCAGCTTACTCACATCTCCGTAGCGATCCGAAGCGACGTAGAATTCTTCGTATACCTTCGGATACATCTTGTACGCCAGGTAATCGAGGAAGGCTCCGTCGTTGCCCATGAACGTCTCCGCGTTGGGGAATTTCTTCTTGAAGGCTTCGAAATCTTCGTCGATATTCAGCGGCGGCAAACTGTCGTTCGGACGGCCCGTAATGGGTTCGTCGTCTTTCAACACCAGCTTCTGAAGTTTCTCGGGAAAGCCACCCGCGGGTTGACCCAGTTCGCCTTTAAAGAAGCCCTTCACCGATTCGGGGAAACTTAGCGAATCGCCACGTAGGAAAATTTCATCCGAAGTCAGGTTATTGGTCGTCATGAAGATTGCCATATCGCCGACTACTTTCGACGAAGGCGTTACTTTCACAATATCCCCGAAAAGCTGATTGGCCGTGATGTAGTTTTTCTTGAGTGTCTCAAACTGATCGCCTACGCCCATCGAAATGGCCTGTTGACGTAAGTTCGAGAACTGACCGCCGGGGACTTCGTTGTCGTATACCTCCGCCGAACCGGACTTCATGCCACTTTCAAACGGATAGTAGTACTCCCGAACATCCTCCCAGTACGTAGAATACTGATTCAGCAGGGACAAATCAATCGGATGCTCGCGTTCGTGGCCCTGCATCATGGCTACCACGGAGTTGAAGTTAGGTTGAGACGTCAGGCCCGACATCGCCGCAATCGAGCAATCCACCACGTCCACACCCGCTTCGATGGCTTTCAGGTACGTAGCCGGCTGAATCGAGGACGTGTCGTGCGTGTGCAGGTGTACCGGAATGCTCAGTACTTTCTTCAGTTCACTCACCAGAATGGCCGCCTGTTGTGGTTTCAGTAAGCCCGCCATGTCTTTGATACAAAGCATGTGCGAACCTAAATCTTCCAGCTGACGGGCCAGATCCAGGTAATATTGCAGCGAATATTTGTAGTTCGGATCATTCTTGTGCTGCAGAAAATCGCCCGTGTAGCAGATGGCCGCTTCGGCAATCCCACCCGTGCGTTCCTGTACGGCCTTGATCGATACCTTCATCGAATCAATCCAGTTGAGCGAATCGAAAATGCGGAATACATCCACGCCCGATTCCCAGGATTTTTCCACGAAGGTTTCAATCAGGTTATCCGGATACGCTGAGTACCCCACGGCATTGCTACCCCGGAATAACATCTGAAGCAGCATGTTTGGCATGGCCTCACGGAACTGCCGCAGTCGCGTCCAGGGGTTTTCGTAGAGGAATCGCATCGAAACGTCGAAGGTCGCTCCACCCCAGACTTCCATAGAAAACAGCTGTGGGAACGCTTTCGCAAAACCCGAAGCTACTTCCAGCATGTCGTCGGTCCGCACCCGCGTGGCCAGCAGTGACTGGTGTCCATCGCGGAAGGTCGTATCCGTATACAGAATGGTATTGTGTTCCTTCACCCACTCCGCAAACTTGGCCGGACCGAGACGCGTCAGGCGGTCTTTGTTGCCCATCGGAAACTCGCTGTACGGGTCCGTACTGGGTACGATGGGCGTGCGGAACGTCTTCTGATTTTTGACTTTTACGTCCGGATTGCCGTTCACGATCACTTCGCCAAGGTAGCGTAACAGCTTGGTCGAGCGATCCTGTGATTTACGGAAATTAAAGAGTTCAGGCGAATTGTCAATGAACTGCACTGTACACGATCCCGACTGGAAGGTCGGGTGGGCGAGTACGTTTTGGAGGAAGGGAATATTGGTTTTTACCCCGCGAATCCGGAATTCGACTAATGCCCGTTCCAGTCGCTGAATGGCTCCCTTGAAGGTACGGCCCGACGAAGAAACCTTCACCAGCATAGAATCGAAGTAGGGGGAAATTTTCATCCCTGGATACGTCGAACCTTCGTCCAGACGAATCCCGAAACCAGCGGCGTTGCGGTACGCAATGATCGTACCAAAATCGGGTTTAAAACCGTTTGCGGGATCTTCGGTAGTGATACGGCACTGAATGGCAAAGCCACTCATTTCCACGTCATCCTGGCTATGCAGGTAAATGCCGTTGTCGGAGAGCTTGTAGTTCATCGCCACCAGCAACTGACTGCGTACCAAGTCAATACCCGTAATTTCTTCCGTAATTGTATGCTCTACCTGAATCCGGGGGTTTACCTCGATAAAGTAAATATTCTCTTCCTTATCGACCAGGAATTCGACCGTACCGGCACAGGAATAGTTAACGGCCTTACCAATCGCCACGGCGTATTCGTACAGCTTGTCGCGGGTTTCCTGCTTGAGGTTGACGGAAGGGGCAATTTCTACAACCTTTTGGAAACGACGCTGTACGGAGCAATCCCGTTCGAAAAGATGAAGCAGATTGCCGTGCTGATCGCCCAGCAACTGTACTTCAATATGCTTGGGATTTTCAATGTATTTTTCAATGAAAATCGTATCATCACCGAACGCATTTTTGGCTTCGTTCCGGGCTTCATTGTAGGAACGTTCCAGGGATTCAGCGTCCCGAACGACCCGCATTCCCCGGCCACCGCCACCAGCGGCGGCTTTCAGCATGATCGGGAAACCAATGCGTTCGGCTTCAGAGATGACCTTTTCAATGGGTTCTCCCTTGATTTTCGCGTCCTGGATGACGGGAAGTCCGGCCTTGATAGCGGTATCCTTGGCAATCACTTTATCACCCAGAGCGTGCATGGCTTCGGGTGATGGGCCTACGAAAATGATATTTTCCTCACGGCAACGGGTCGCAAGCGTCGTGTTTTCGCTCAGGAAACCGTAGCCGGGGTGAATGGCGTCGATGTTTTTGCGTTTGGCCAGAGCAATCAGTCCCTCCACGTCGAGGTAAGGCTTGAGCGGGTCTTCATCCCGGCCAATCTGATAGGCTTCGTCGGCTTTATAGCGATGGAGCGAGTAACGATCTTCGTACGTATAGACAGCAATGGTCTGGATGCCCAGTTCGGTAGCGGCCCGCATAATGCGAATGGCAATTTCGCCCCGGTTGGCTACCAGCAGACGCTTGATTTTGCGGACGTATTCAGGAGTCATGCAGCAATGAGGTTAAAAGAAAGACTTATTCGGGTAAGGCTTGTTTTCAAGGATTCAACCTTCAGCACAAGCGTTTATCATACTTAAAAATAGTTGGCTGCAAATATGCAAACTTGCCAAAAGAAATGCCGTAATCTTTGAAAAATTCTGAATATAATTTGGAGAGTCTTGAAAAATTTAAAACGTCGCTCAATTATATCCAATGCATATATTATTAGATTTATTCAAGGGACGAGCATCCAGGGGATAAGACAGCCCTACTCAGAAACCTTGCGGTGAATGAGACCGCGGATACTCCCTGAAGTAAATCTATTGATTTCAGTTAAAAACCCTGCACCACCGACTGCTTTTCCGGAATCGGGCAGCAGAAGGTACGTCGAATTGCGGATAAGATTTCTCATGGGGTACGAAGGGCAGACGCTGAAGAAACCTTTCTGAAGACAATAAGTTTGAAGAAAGTGCCAATAAAAATACCCCTAGGATCGCAGACCTTAGGGGTATTATATCGAAGAAACGCCAATACTCAACGCAAAATTTACAGGGCAAACAGTACACTGATCAGTACAAAGACGCCTCCTAAGATGTAAAATACCTTCGGATTAGTACCGGGTACGTGGTCCGTTCCCAGCGTAGCGTCTTCAGGGTTTTCGATGTTGTACCGAACGGGTACCGTCTCGCCGACCTGAATCGGTTGAGAGAGGGCTTCTTCGCCCTGAGCTACGAACTGGTGATTACCTACGCTGAACTTCACCTGAGGGAAAAGGAGCGGGTAGTTGCCCATTTTATCATCCCGGTTGTATTTCTTCAGGACATCCACGATAACGCCTTCCGCAACTGCTGAATGTTGTAACCATTGCTGGCGACGGTTGGCAAAGTAAAATCCAACCCCTACGCAAGCGAAAGCAATGACGAGAAAGGGTAACATAAATTCCGCCCCGGGTTGGGTCATACCAGCGGGCCGGGGAAGAGACATTAACAAGGAACTATGCAAAGAAAAATTCATGGCTTTTCGAATCAGACTGTGTTGAAGAAACGTACGTTCGTACCGTAACGTTCTGTTTTCTGGTTCGAATTACTCGCTATTCCATCAGATTATCAAACAGTTAGCGTAGGGCATGAATAGGTGGGAAGCTTTGAAAAAAGATGGATTTAAGAGACAAAATCGAACTTCCCATCGGAACAAGTTTAAATTTTAGTAAGCGGAATTAAATTTTGTTCAATTTTTGAAAAATGAGGTTTCAGAAAAAGGGATTAATTATTTTAAAATTTTTTTACTGATAAATTGAACTATTTGTAGGGTGGTATTTCCCTGTTCTGCCATTTCGAGGAATTCCCTACGGTCATAGCAATGAAATGACAATGAGCATCCAGCATTCAGGCCTTACTATCCAAATAATCTTTTGCGAAAATGATCAGAATTTTTTTTCTGAAAGACACAAAAAAAGGCCTGCTAGCGTTAGCAGGCCTTTTTTTATCTGATGTGTTCAGATTAAAAATGACGGGGCGAATTGTAAGCCGCAAAAGCAGCTCCGACCAGCAATGTGCCTACGATAGCAGTCAATAAATCGCCAAAACCCCAGAGGACAATAGCCAGAAGAAGAAAACCGCCCAACTGAGGTGCTTTAGAAGAGGTTGATTCGCTATGAGATGACATGATGAATTTCTTTTGAGATAATGGGACAAAAATAGAGGCTGCAACCTAAACCGCCAAGTTCTTTTAAGGCTTTTGCTGCTTTTGTTCCCGTCGCCGTTTGACCAGCCGTACGGCCATCATAATAACTACGGCGAAAACAAGCAGACCCACCACGCCGTAAATCCAGTCGAGTGCATTCTTCAGTACCACCAGAAAAACAATGGCAAAGAGTAGAATCGTTGCTACTTCATTCCACAATCGTAACTGAAAAGAGCTGTGCCGGAAGTGATCCTGCCGCAGTTCGTAGATCAGCTTGCGGCAGTAAAAATGGTACGCCACCACACCCGCCACGAAGGTAAGCTTCAGGTGCATCCAGGACTGTTCCAGCCACGCCGGAATCAGGTACAGCATCCAGCTAGCCGACAGAATGGTGAGCCACATTGCCGGGACCATGATGGCGTTGAAGAGTAGCTTTTCATTTTTCCGGTACTCGGCCAGCAGAATGCCACGGGCTGGCTCGGGCTTGGTATGAGCTTCGGTGTGATAGATAAACAGCCGGGGTAAATAAAACAGACCCGCAAACCAGCTCACCACAAAAATGATGTGCAGGGATTTGAGGTAGGGATACGCAGACTCCATGGAAAAACAAGACCAGTGAAACGATCGTCAAAAGTAAAGCCTGAATGACCGATCCGGTACGCGGACCTGAGAAAAGTCATTGTTTACCCCGGCTCAAACCAGAAAATTTGCGGACAGTTCACCGGCCACTGAGCCGTGCTTTTGGATACGCGACTGATGGAGACTTCACTGTTAAAAAAATACGATGTGGCTGGGCCACGCTATACGAGTTACCCCACGGTACCGTACTGGGAAACGGATACGTTTACTACGGAACAATGGAAAGACCGCTTGCTTGATAAATTCATTCGTTCCGACCGATCTGTTAGTTTGTACGTACATCTGCCGTACTGTGAAAGTTTGTGTACGTTTTGCGGCTGTCATAAACGGATTACGAAAAATCATGCGGTCGAGCGGCCGTATCTGGAAACAGTACTGCGGGAGTGGCAACTCTACCTGGATCTATTTCCTTCGCGACCTGAGTTAGCCGAAATGCACTTTGGCGGTGGAACGCCCACCTTTTTCACGGCCGAGAATCTCGCCTGGTTTGTCGAGCAGCTATTTAAAGGTACGACGACTGTTGAGCAGCCGGACTTTGGTTTTGAGGGACACCCCAACAATACTACATTCGAGCATTTACAGGCTCTGGCGGAGCTGGGCTTTCGCCGCGTAAGCTTCGGGGTACAAGATTATGATCCACGCGTGCAGCAGGCGATTCATCGCATTCAGCCTTTCGAACGGGTGAAAATTGCTACTGAACATGCTCGCCGGGCGGGCTACTCGTCCGTCAGTCACGATTTAGTGTACGGTTTGCCGTTTCAGACGCAGGCGGGCGTTCGGGATACCATTCAGAAAACCATTGCCTTACGGCCTGATCGGATTTCCTATTACTCATACGCTCACGTACCCTGGATTAAGGGTACGGGACAACGCGGTTTTCAGAACGAAGACATTCCACAGGGCGAAGAAAAACGGGCTCTGTACGAAATCGGTCGGGATCTGCTGCAGCAAGCGGGTTATACCGAAATCGGAATGGACCATTTTGCTTTGCCTCATGATTCCCTGTATCAGGCCATGCAGAAGGGTACGCTCCACCGTAACTTCATGGGGTATACCACCACGCGTTCGGAGGTGCTGGTGGGGCTGGGGGCTTCTTCCATTTCGGATTGCTGGACGGCCTTCGCCCAGAACCTGAAAGATATCGAAGCGTACACGGCGGCGGTAGAGCAACAAACGTTTCCGATTTTGAAAGGCCATGCCCTGACCGACGAAGATCTGCATATCCGGCGTCAGATTCTGGATTTAATGTGTCGCTTTGAAACCCAATGGCAGCCCGGTAGCTCTTCTGAAATAGAAGCGGCTTTGCAGGGATTACAGGACGATCAGTTGATCGAATATACCGTAGACCGCGTGTGCGTTACAGAAAAGGGGAGAGCTTTTTTGCGGAATATTTGTATGGTATTTGACGAAAAATTAAAGAAAAATCAACCCCAGCAACCGTTGTTTTCTAAAACTGTTTGAGTGGATTTTTAATCTAGTAAGCTGTAAGTACAGGTAAAATAAGGCGATACTCAAAACAGAGAATACGCGAGTCAGCCCTGAGCAATCGGGGCTTTTTTGTTGAAAAAAGCTTATATTCACTGTTTAGTGAATAGCGTAATGAAGTATCCATAATATACCCCAACGCTAAACCGCTTATGATATGCCAAAGAAAGAGCTCGTTTATCAGGAAACGCAGAAAATGACACAAGCGTGGATCTGGCTACCCTTGCTCGCAATCATGGCGATGTGGGTAGCTGCAATGATTCACGTTGTCATAGGAGGTAATGACCTGAACGGCAGTACGATCAGCACGCCGGCCTTACTGGCTCTGGGTAGTATACCCGTGAGTTTACTGATGCTCTTTTACTTTATTTCACTGAAAACGGTTGTTGTTGGGGATGTACTGGAAATTCAGTTCAGTCCTTTCGTGACCGAACGCATACGTCCCAATGAAGTCGTTCGGACGGAGCTAATTACCTACGGATTCATCGGTTATGGCTACCGCTTTTCAAAGCAATACGGCACCGTTTTTAACGCCAAAGGAAGCACGGGTGTATTGATTTATAAAAACCGGGGTGAAAAAGTACTGATCGGAACCCAGCAACCGGAAGCATTACAGCAGGCCATTCAGCAATGGCGTGCGGGTACTGATTAAATTGAATAGGAATTATAGAGAAATTACCGTTTGAAATGCCTGCTAAACCGAAGTTCTTATTAATTGTCCCCTGGGATTATCAGTTGTACGTAGTGATTGAAAAAAATCTTACGTATCTGGGCTATGAGGTGGTAGTGGTGCATACTAATCAATACGCTTTTACTTACCAGGATAGCTTTCGGAAAATGAATTATCTGGTTAAGAAGCTATTTTCATCCGATAAAAGGAGCCTGAAAGCGGAGTATTTAACCAGTAAACGACGATCGTTAATTCAGAAATATGATCGGTATGAGGTTACGCTCGTCATTCGATCGGATCTATTTTCTACTGAACTTTTACTGGAAGCCAAGGAAAGAAGCGTGAAGTTTATTTCCTTTTTTTATGATGGGTTAACGCTGAATCCTCAGGTATTACCGCAAATCAAATGGTTTGATCGTTTTTTTATTTTTGATCGGACGGAAATCAATACGTTCAAAGCTTACGGTGTTGAATACGCTCCTAATTTTTACGTGGATTATCCGGGATTAGATAGCAATCCATTACAAAATAAATCGGCGTATAAAATATACTACATTAGTTCGTATCATCCTTCCCGCGTCGAGATTATTCAATCATTCTACAAATACATAACGACTAAATTACAACCCGTACGGTTTGACTTTGTCTATCAGCCCCAGGATGAAGTAAAGATACCTACGTTTATAAAAAAGAACTTTAACTGTCTGCACACCATCGTACCCTACGAAGAACAGCTACGCCTGATAAAAAATACGGAAATTATTCTCGATTTTAAGATGGATGCCCACGCAGGTTTTTCGTTCCGGATTTTTGATGGTATTAACTGGCAGAAGAAAGTAATTACGACCAACAATTTAGTGGTAGAAGAGGACTTTTATCATCCGAACAACTTTTTCGTATTAACTGAAACCAATGAAGCGGAACTGGATGCCTTTTTAACGCTACCATATGTTCCACTGAATCCGGCCATCAGAGAGAAGTATTCATTCAAAAGCTGGCTCCAAAGGGTTATTGATTACGTGCCTTAATCAAACAGGTTGAGACGGGACCAATACATAGGAGAGCGAACGTAAGTATAAGGTGTAAACTGTTTTAAGTAATCATAATTAAGGGAAAACAGGAAGACTGATCGCGAATGAATGGCATTAAAAAGGGGAAGAATCCAGCTCGGATTCGTCCCCTTTTACTATAATACTTGCCACTTAGACTATAATACTTTGGCATCAAACACCCCCGTTAGTACCCGATTCTCACGTTTAACCTGAACCCAGATCCGATACGCTCCCGATTGGGGGAAGGCATAGGGAATACTCAGGTAGTTGGTATGGCCTTCGTGTTTCATGCCCGGCATGAGAGCCGCGTCCCGGGCGGCTTCGGGCAATGTAGCCAGTTTCGCCAGTACCTGATCGACGCTGTCGCGGAATACCTGCGGGGACGATGGGTTGCGAGCCTTCCGTTCTGTCTCAGCAATCCGATTTTCAAGAATTTGCTGGGAGGCATTGGAAAAAGTACCCGTCGGGTGCAGGTGAATGTATACCTGACCGTCATTTTTAAATACGGCGGCGTGTCCCATCATGCCCAGGTACGGTTGTAAGACGGCGGGTTTGCCGTCAGGCGTCAGAATGGAAAAATTCAGGGAGTAGACCTTACCCGTCTGGAAGGTTTGATTGGGCTGGGCTTCCCAGACAATCGTGGAGCCATCCTGTAGTTTGGTTTTTACACCCGGTTTGCCACAAACCGTAATAGCCCGGTCGCCAAGCAAAGGTTGCTGGGTTGTTACCGACGACGTAACCGCGTACGTATCCTCCGGATCAGCGGTAAGGGTTTTGGACGTCGAACGAGGGAGGGCCGGAATATCGAGCGTGTCCGTTACGGTGTACGAAAAGCCCTGGTACCGTACCATGTCGGCGTACAGCAGGTATTTGCCCGCCGGAAGGTCTGGCAAGGCCGCCTGAAACGTCAGCGAATCCACGCGATTGGGGTGCAGGTGGGCGAAGGCATCCATCGAGCCCTGACGAACCAGAAACAAGTGCATGAGTTTGCCGTGATCCGGAACCAGATAACTCAGCGAACGTCGGTGCTGGGATGTCGAATCAATACGGAGCGTTAGCACGGGTTGTCCGGCCTGGGTCGTTACGCTGGACGTGGCCCGATACGGTTTATACAGAAAATCCCGGTATTGATCGGCCCGGGCTTTCCACCAGTTATTTCCAATGAACAGAATACCAAAGCAAAACGTAGCTCCCAGTACGGAGCCGGTCACGCGGCGGCGGCGACTGGTTTTCGTGTCGGCCTGTCCGGGCATGAGCAGGCTATCGCTCAGGCTGGCTCCGAAGATGGTCGTCATCAAGCCAACTAACAAGACTCCTAAACCCACCAGTACCCAACCCGTTACCGCAGGCATTTCGCGGGTGGCGGTTGATACGGCGACGATGGGTACTACGACGATACCCTGACCCAGACTTCCTTCAATGGTTACCTGTACACTGGCGGAGCCCGTTTCCATAAACCAGACGGACCCTTCAAACTGGCCCGGTTCGCTGCCCACGGGTAGGGCTGGATCAGCCTGGGGCGACCCTTCGTCGCCCGCTGAAAAATAGATGGGCTTCAGACTGATGTGCTCAACACGACCCATTCCCACCAGTACGGTTACTTTTGCCGTGCCGGGAATAACGTCCGGGGGTTGTACAAACACTTGTACGGGATATTTACCAGCAACCCCTTCGAACACTACGCCCGAACTACCGACGTGAGCCTGAGCCAGCAAGGGCAACAGTAAGCCCACGAAAAAAGAAAAAAAGTATTTCATGAAAATCAAAGTCAGGAGGAGGGTAGGTTAGCGAACAACTTTCTGCATCCATTTGCCCCAGGCCAGCCCCAAGCGGGTTGAAACCAGGGTAATAAGCAGGGCTATACCCAGGCCGGAAGCCAGTTGAGTGGCCGATTCAATAGCCCAGGGGCCGTAGGTATAGCGGTATTTCCAGTTGGGATCGTTGGAAAAATACCAGGTGTAGTTGCCGAAGATTTTATTTCGCGTCAGAGGCGAGGTAAAGTGAAATTCGGAGAAAAACCATTGCGTCACGCCATACACGATTGCAAACACCAAACCCAGGACAAGGGCCTGTAGCCAGTCGTTGCGACCTTTTAGGCGAGCTGCTACCAGATCACAGGCAATGGCCGGTAGGATCAGCAGGACGGGAAATCCGTAAAACTGAAAATGCGTAACCGGATTCAGGATCGGGCCGAGTAAAGGCTCGGCCGGAAATTGCTGGAGTACCCAGTTCGTGATCAGCAGCACACTCATGTACACCGCACTGATAATGGTACCACCCCAGCGGTGGCCCGAGGCCCGTCCGGTCGCAAAAAGCAGGAGCGGAAACACAAAACCCGAAACCTGATAATACAGCGATGTGTGACCCCGCGAGTTGTCAATAAATTCGGAGGTGAAGAGGTACACCAGGGCCAGCAGAAAACCCGCCGTCATCATAAACAAAAGCCGTAATCGCTGTACGCGTTGCTGATTTTGTTCATCGCTGAGCGAAGTTACCCGATCTGCCCGATTCAGAATCGCCATGACAATAAATAGGGCTCCCAACTGAATCGTCATGAGTCCAAACACCAGTACTGAATGGGGCGGCGTAAAGATCTCCACGTCGAGGCCATAAGCGGCATGCCACCAGTCGTCGAACGGAGCCGAAGACAGGGCGGCCATACTACCCCAGATGCAGAAAAGTCCGCCCAAAGAGCTGTAAAAAATTCCCCAGAAGTGAACCGAACGGTTTTTCTCTTCCAGCGTACCCCAGAAGGAAGTTTTTAAACACTGATACCCGGCGAACGTACCCGCAAAAGCCGAGCCCAGGTAAATCAACAGGTGAGGGGCCGAAAATAAGCCGTCCCGCCCAATGGACATGTGCCAGGAAATATCCCAGAGTACACCCACAAAAATGCTCAGCGAAGCCAGTACGCAGGCATATACGTACAGCGGAATGCCCAGTAACAAAGAAGCAGAACCTTGGGTGCGATGAGCCCAGGTTTGTGAAACGGATGCAGTGGTAGACATAGGAAAAACGGTTGAGGAATGGGATGAAGCAAGTTAAGATTTAAATATAGATAAATAACCTATTATCAACACTTTATGATTTTTGATAACGAAACAATCCGGAGGGGTTCCGAGTTAATACGGATCAAAGGCTGCACGGGCACCCTGGTTTTTACCGCTTTTCTCAGCATTTAGACATTCCAAGTCCTTGATACCCCTACGCGATGACTTCCTTTTTTAAACTCTTGCCGGTTCTGCTGGTCATGGGTACGGGTTCGGTGGAAGCTCATTCATCCCGCTCCGAAATCGACACCAGCTATATTTCGTCTTATGTGCGAAAGCTGACAGGTCGCGTGTATATGTCACAGAAGTACAGTCGCTTACGAATGAATAATTCCAGAATGCGGCTCACGTACAAACCCAACACCTCGCTCAACCTGGGTGTGGGGGCTACTTATGAATCGCTTACCCTGAATCTGCCTACGGCTTTGATTTTCTAAATCCGGATCATGGGCAGGGGAAAACCAAGTACCTGGATTTGCAATCGCACTTGTACAGCCGGCACTGGGTCACCGACGTGTACGGTCAATTCTACCGGGGGTATTACCTGAAACCCCAGGAAATCAAATCGGATTCGTATTATTTACGACCCGATTTAAAGCTGCGGATGGTCGGAGCTTCGGTATATCGGCTGAGCAATGGCGAACGGTTTTCGTACCGGGCCGCCTTCGTACAGAACGAATGGCAGAAAAAATCGGCGGGTTCCTGGCTCTATGGTGCGGAAATTTATTACGGAGTGATCAAGGCAGATAGTGCTCTGAAACCTTCAGTTCTGGCTCCGGAGTATACCATTGAAAAGGTACGCTTTTATAAGCTCGGGCCGGGTGGTGGGTACGCGTATACCTGGGTGCTGAACCGACATTTTTTCGCCACGGGTTCGCTGACGGCCAATTTGAATCTGACGATGAGCCACGAATACGAAGACGATCAGCACGAGACTCGCCTGCACGTACGGCCTAATGTGAATTATCGGGCGGTACTGGGCTACAACAGTCGACTCTGGAATGTGAACGTATCGCTGGTGAATTCGGACGTGAGTCTGGCGGGGGCCAGTCGGACTGAGTACCTCATTCGGACCGGTAATTACCGACTCACCGTAGCCAAGCGATTTGATCCCGGAAAGAAATTGCGGAAACTGGCCCGGGAAAAACGGCGACTGCTCGATTCGGGGAATCCCATACCAAATGAGTAAATAACGTATAGCTTTGGGCTGTACTAAACCTTTGAATGCATGCAAACACTAACTGTAATTTCCATAGGCCTGGGTCTACTTGGTTCGGCTCAACTGATTTCGCCGCCACGTCCCAAAAAAGATGAATACCACCTGCTGATTGGTACCTACACGCAAAAATCCAGTGAAGGTATTTATGTCTATTCCTTTAATACGAAGACCGGCGAATTTGCTCCGGAAAGTATCGCCAAGGGTTTGAAAAATCCCTCGTACCTGGCCGTGTCGCCGGACGAAAAAAAGGTGTATTCCGTGGGTGAAATGGAAAATGGCGGAGCCGTATACGCTTTTACGTTTGATACTAAGACCGGGACGCTCGACAAACTGAGTTCAGAATCCTCGGGTGGAGCAGGCCCCTGCTACGTAGCTGTAGATCGAACGGGTAAGTGGGTGATTGTCGGTAATTACGGCGGCGGTAGTCTGAGCGTACTGCCCGTACTGGAAAACGGCGGCGTAGGAGCCCCGCAGCAAACCATCCAGCACGAAGGAAAAGGACCCAACGAGAAACGCCAGGAAAAAGCTCACGTCCATTCCATCAATATTGCTCCCAATAACCGCGATGTGTTTGTGCCGGATCTGGGTATGGATGAAATCACGTATTACCAGCTCGACGAAAAAACGGGTAAGCTGACCGAAGGCAAACCCACCAAAGCCACTCCCGGAGCAGGACCGCGACATTTTACCTTCCACCCATCGGGTAAATTCGTGTACGCCATTAATGAACTGAATCAAACGGTAACGGCCTACGCCTACAGCAAAGACGGCACCTTAACGCCCCTGCAAAGTCTGTCTACCGTACCAACGGATTTTAAGGGTGAAAATATTTGTGCTGATTTACACGTATCACCGGACGGCAAATTCCTGTACGGTTCGAATCGCGGGCACGATAGCATCGCGATTTACGCCATCGACGCTAAAACGGGTACGCTCAAGCTGGTGGATATTACGTCTTCCGGCGGCAAACACCCCCGGAACTTCATGATTGATCCTTCCGGCGAATTGGTGCTGGTAGCGAACCGCGATACGGATAATGTCGTGGTATTTAAACGCGATGCGAAAAGTGGAAAAATTACGCCCACGGGCAAGGAGATTTCCGTTTCAATGCCCGTTTGTCTGAAAATGATTCCGAAAAGCTAGGCGAAACAGGCCCTCGGGCAGTAGCGAAAACATCCCGAAGCGTCGCGGCTTTCGGGATGTTTTCGTTTCAGACCCTTATTTTTAAAGGCCGGAAGTCAAACGCTGGTCTTTTTCACATTCATTCCCTCCTGATTGTATGCTATTTCGTCCCATTGAACCGAAAGACAACGCCCGTTTAGCCCAGATTATCCGGAGTTCCATTGAAGAGTTTCATGTACCCCTGCAAGGAACTGCCCATACGGATCCTACCACGGACGATCTATTTACGCTTTTTCAAAAACCGGGCTCGGCCTATTGGGTAGCCGAAGAATCCGGCGAAATCCTGGGGGGCTGCGGCGTATCACCGACCAGTGGTCTGCCCGACGGCTGTGCCGAGCTGGTTCGTTTTTTCCTGACACCCGCCTCCCGGGGCAAGGGCATTGGTAAACGCCTCATGCAACAGTGTTTTGATACCGCCCAGTCGCTGTGCTACCGCCAACTGTATCTGGAAACCTTTGCCGAAATGTCGGCCGCAGTGGGCATGTACGAGAAAATGGGTTTTCATTACATCCCACAGGCTTTGGGAAATTCGGGGCATTACAGCTGCACCATCTGGATGCTGAAAGAGTTGTAACCGATACTCGTCGAAAAGCCAGCCCGGCCTACCAGATTCATGCGATCAATTTCCGCCGAATAATTGCGTTTCGTCGATGTAGGCGGTGCGGAGGTTTTATCCCACATGACTCTACTCCACATTCCATAAAAAAAGGTACTGGCTCGTCAACCAGTACCTTTTTTTTTAGGATCCTAAGCGAAGCTAGGGCAGAAGTACAAACGAAGCCTGAGCGAGCTGGGTAGTCGTACGAATCTTTACGAAAAAGAAACCCGCCGCTAGATGAGCCGTAGGATCTACTTCCATCTGAAAATCATCGGATAAGGCTGATCCTTTCGCTGGTAGACCAGCATGCCCCGTGAATTATACAATTCAACGGCAACCGCTTGGGGAGCTTTTAGTCCGGAGAGCTGAAAGGTAATCTTTTGCCGGACCGCCGGGTTTGGAAACGCTCTTACGGCTAGAACCTGTTCGTATCCCTTCACCGAAACTACTTTCGAAAAAGAGTAAGAGCCATCCGTATCCAGCTGCCTGATGCGGTAATAGGTAATTCCGGCAAACGGGTTGGCATCGATGGATTCGTAGCGAAGCGTCCGGGAGGACGTGTGTCCACCCGGTACCGTTGCGATGGTTTCGAAGCCTTCGGTCGCCTGCCACGAACGCTGTACCTCAAAGTATTGATTGTTGACTTCGGTCGCGGTTTCCCAGGTTATTTTCACCTGATTTTCGCTGAGCCGCTGGCCCGTCACATCTACCCAGGTGACGGGTAGGGGAGATCGAATCCGGGTACAAAAGTAGCTGTCGCAGGTAGTAGCCAGTTGTCGCCCCCCAGCCAGCGGTCTGGAAATGGTACGGATCGCCGTTGAATGGGCAGAAAAGTATCCGGCAGTCGTTCGTTGCTGAAGACTATCCACTTTCCGTTTGGTCGCCTGATAAGGGCTGATTTTTTGCGGGTGAGGAACTCTTGATTGCGAATACCCCGGTAGAGCCAACCACCCGATACACCCAAGGAGGAGATAAATAAAGCGTATCAACATACGAATGGTCTGGCGTTAAAATTTTCTACCCGTGCTGATATCAAAGCTAAATTTCTGCTGTAGTGTTTCGGCCTGGTTCTTTGTGTCAAAGATGCTGTATCTTTTGAAAACAAAACTAATCGACTCCTGTAAACCCGGACAACCGCCTTCACAAGTACCCGTAGAACTGGTTTGATACGAAGTGACAAACACATCCTCCAGTTGAATTCGATACGAAATCCGATTTTCCCGGTCGTAAAAGTTGACATCGACTTTTGGGATAGCTACTCCCGTGACCATTTTGTCGATCAGAGCTGTACTGGAAATGTCATAAAATTTGGTAAGCGTAAGGGCACTAAAGGTAGGTTTTCCAACGGCAGCCCCAGTTCCCTTTACAAAAGAAGCCTCACTTTCTATACCATATTGGATACTGCTGAGTTCAACTTCATTTTGATGGTTTTTGAGCTGAGTGCCGTTTTTGGTGATGGCATCAATACTCATAAAAAGACCCTGGGCATTCGTACGGGTAGCAACCAGAGCAAATAGGCTCAGGAGCAAAGAGAAGTACACTTTTCTCATGAAATAAAAGTGATAAAAGGTGGAATAAAAGGTTTGTAATAGGGTACAGCGGAAACAGCCTGACCGAAGCAGTCAAGCCATCCATTAAAAGAAAAGGCTTTCTTGAAGACGATCGTACTGGCGGGATCGAACGCTTGGGGGAAAGTCACGGCATCTACCAGTCACGCAGCTGCAGTACGCCGAAAAAGGATACGTAGCCTGGGAAACTGGAAAAATGACGTAGTAAGAGGGCAGAACAAAGATAGCCTGTTTGATTGATGAAAATCAATAGGTTCGCTGGCGTAGCGACAAAAAATATCCCGAAAGCATCGAGTGCTCTCGGGATAGATTCGTACAAACGCAGGATGAATTACTTCTTGGTCAGTTCCCGGATTACCTGTACTTCTTCGGCTTTGTAGGGGCTACCGTCTTTGCGGAACACTTCGTGAAACCAGAGTTTGGGTTCATCGCCGCTGGGAATGGGTTCGTCCCAGGCGTAGTACGTGTTGGTTTTCCCCGCTACCAGACCCCAGTTAATGGCTCCCACTTTGTATTTTTTGAAAATGGGTAAACAGGTCTGGAAGAGGCTGTTGTGCTTACGGGCCATGTATTCCGTACAGATCATCGGACGACCGAGTTTCTGTAATTCAAGGATCTGTTTTTCCAGCTCTTCCGCTGATTTGTAGTTGTGAAACGTAATGATGTCCGAGTTGGCCAGCATAAATCCGTTGGATAACGGATGGTCATGCCACCAGCCAGACGTAATCGGCTGACTAGGCTTGGCCGCCCGGGCCCATTCAAACGACTTGATGAGCAGTGGCATCACGGCATCGTTGTAGCCATTGTTGGTGGGTTCGTTGAATAAATCCCAGCCTAAAATACGGTTGTCGTTGGCATAAGCTCCGATGACGCCCTTCGTATACGCTTCCAGCGATCCCCAGGTACGCGAGTCAAACATCCGCTTGGTACCGGGTGCCCGCAGCCAACCCGAGTTGTGTACGCCCGGTTTGGGTTCGGGTTGCTTGCCGGTTTTCGGATCGTCGTTCCAGCAGGAATCGAAGAGGACAAACAGAATTTTGATCTTGTGTTTATCGGCAATGGTCAGAAACTCGCCCATGCGTTTCTTCAGGCCTTCGGCGTCGTTTTCCCAAAGCAAATTGTGCAGAAACACCCGCATGACGTTCATGCCAATGCCTTCCGCCCAGCCCAGTTCTTTATCAATTGTTTGCGGATCCCAGGTATCGGCTTGCCAGAATTCCAGCTGATTAATGGCCGTGCTGGGCGTAAAGTTGGCACCTACGGGCCAGGGTTGCTTGGCGTACCAGTCGTTGGCTTTCTGAGCCGACCAGCGACCGGGCACCACTTTGACGGGTTCGCCCGTTGTGGTTTGAGCTTGAGCCGTTACGAAAAAGAAGCCCAGCGTGAGAAGGGTAAGCAAACTACGAATCATATCGAGCGTTGGTAGTTAGTGGTTGGTAGTGGATTGTTTAGAGGTAGTCAGTAAGCGTAGCTAATGAACGGGGACGTTAGTGAATAAGTAAGGATTAGAGGTTAAGCGTATGATTTTGATGCCTTCGTAGCCAGTCGAGCATACCCGATGCACAACGGCACAAGAGCCCATTCCGGTAATGGCCCGGAGCCAACGCTGCCCAATTCATTGACTGGACAGGCGTTGGTCCAAAGCAAATAGATAAAACAGGCAAGAGGTATAGTTTCATTCAAGGGTACTTTGAATTCGTGCAAAGGTAGGGAATAAATCAAGCTACACTCAGGACAAGTTCGTAGGCCGAAACCCTGAGTTCGTAATTCGGATGAATAGAATTATTCGTAGGAAGAACTAGACTAGCATTTTTAAACGGAATTAGTTATTCTTATTAAGGTCGAAAAAAATATATAAAAAATTATAAAAGTGACTCAGGGTGTTTGAATACCTACTTGTCAATAAGCTCAGTGAATCCCTTTACTCGCTGGAACCGCTGACTTATGTCTGTACCTGTACCTACTCCGGTAATCCGTTCGTTACCCGCCGCCCGATTGGTGGATTTCAATCCACGTAATCCGATGGGAAAAGACACGGAAGAATCGTTACAATTGTTATTTCAGGAAAACCCCCAGAAGGGCTGTGAAGCCCTGTTTAGGCAATACTACGCGGCTTTATGCAGTCATTCGGTTCGACTGGTGTATTCCAGGGAAGTGGCCGAAGACATAGTCTCGGAGGTCTTCTGTCGATTCTGGAGTGATCGGGTGTATGAATCCGTCACGACTTCCTTCGTGGCCTATCTGTACCAGGCCGTCCGGAACCGTTCGTATAATTACCTGCGGTGGGAATTACAGAATCCCGCCAGAGCACCGATCCGCAGCAGTTGTCCGTAGCAGATTACCAGCCGTCGCCCGCCGAAATGGTCCAGTTCGACGAGCTGCAACGCAAAATTGAGCAAACGATTGAACAACTTCCCTCGCAGTGCAAGCGGGTTTTTCTGCTGAGCCGCTTCGAAAACCGGAAGTATCAGGAGATTGCCGATGAACTTCAAATCAGTATAAAAACCGTCGAAACGCACATTAGTAAGGCGTTATCGACACTCCGACTCGTCTTGAAAGACGAGGGGCTTTTGTTCCTGATCGTGCTCTTCAGTTGCTAAGGTTTTATCCCATCTTTTTCATTTTCCTCAACGTATGCAATCGATTACCCGAGTCCATCTGATGGATTATCATGCCGGGCGAGCGACGCTTTGCAGGCCCGGTTGATTGAAGAATGGCTTCAGCAGCCGGAAAATCGAACCCTGTTCTACGAAACCCTCCACGCGTGGGAATCGCAGCAACTCCAATACGTGGCCGATACCGAAACGGCTCTCGAACGATACCAGTTGTTCATGCAACAGGGGAACCAGCCGATGGCAGTCAAGCCCGTTAGCCGTCGGTTATGGTCCTGGAAACCCTGGTTAGCCGCGGCGGGGGTATTGTTACTGTGCTCAGGCTGGCTGTTTCGGGATACCCTTCAGTATAAAACCTATCAAACGGAATACAGTCAGGTACTTCCCGTCGAACTACCCGATGGCAGCCACGTCACCCTCAATGCCAATTCGACGCTCAAGTACCCCCGTTTCGATTTCGGCAATGGCCCCCGAAACGTCATCCTGAACGGAGAAGCCCGCTTTTCGGTAGTACACACGAAAGACCATCGCCGCTTTGTCGTCAAAACCGACCGCAACCTCGACGTGGAAGTACTCGGGACCGAGTTTGTGGTGTTCAACCGGGAACGCGGTACCCGGGTGGTACTCATGCAGGGAAAAGTACAGCTGAATTTCCAGAAACAGGGCCGGACGCTAACCATGAAACCCGGTGATCAGGTAACCCTGACCCCCGTGGGTTCCTTCGCTCTGACGAAACAGCCGAAACCCGAGGAGGTAGCCGCCTGGACGCAGCATCGCTACGTATTTGCCGATACCAAACTCTCCGAAATTGCTCAGCTGATGAAAGAGAATTACGGGTACGAAGTAAAGATTCCGAATCAGAACCTCGCCCAGCGAATGGTCAGCGGAACCTTCAATGCCAAGGACGGAAATGAGTTATTAAACGCCCTGCAACTGGTACTGAATCTGAACGTGGAACGCGTAGGCAAACGCATTACCCTTACCGAAAAAACTAATCCTACCTCTTACGATTATCTATGAAAAAAACGCTACCCATCTGCTTATGGGCGGGTTTGACGATGCTACCGGGGATTGGCATCTCGCAGACCTTCGCCCGTGCTGAAACCCTGCGGCAGGAAACCAAAGCTCCGGCGTATCGCTCGCTCCGCAAGGTTTTGCAGGAAATCAAGACCCAGTATAAAGTGGATATTCTGTTCGAGAACCGGGTGGTCGATCCGGTATCGATTCCGGTTGAGCGGCTGAAAAGCCACCGAACGGCGGAACAGGCCCTCCGGGCGATCCTGTATCCGGCGGGGCTGACGTACCAGAAAGTCAAAGAAAATGCCTACGTCGTTACGCCGGAGGAAAAGTCCACACCTGCCACCACACCTCCCAGGACTTCCTTTGTGATGCCTTCGGTGAACGCCACCACGCCTTTGCTGTCGCTGCTGCACGCGACGCCTTCGGCCGATATTCCCGTTCGCGGCACCGTACGCGATGAAGCAACGGGCGAAGGATTACCGGGCGTTAACGTCATCGTCAAGGGAACGTCGAAAGGAGCCACGACGGATGCGACGGGGACGTTTCGGCTGGATATTCCCGATGATAATGCTATTCTGGTGTTCTCTTCCATTGGCTACCAAACGCAGGAGCTGGCCGTTGGTACGCAGACGGTACTCAACATTTCGATGAAGGCCACCGATCAGGCCTTGAATGAAGTGGTAGTCGTGGGCTATGGCGAGCAGAAGAAAGAATCCATCACCGGAGCGATTTCGACCATTTCCAGTAAAGACATCGAAAAAGTACACGGCGGATCGACCGTGAGTAGTGGACTGGCGGGGAAAATTCCCGGCGTTTCCTTTCGGATGACCGATGGACGGCCCGGTTCGAGTGCCAACATCCAGATCCGGAACATGGGCAATCCGCTGTACGTCATCGATGGCATTCAGAAAGACGCGGGACAGTTTAACAACATTTCCCCCAACGACATTGAAAGCATTACCGTACTCAAAGACGCTTCGGCGGCTATTTACGGGGTACGGGCGGCCAATGGGGTTATTGTTGTAACGACGAAACGCGGGAAGATGGGGAACCCAAATACCATCAATGTGGATGCCTATACGGGGGTACAGAACTGGACGCGTTTTCCCCGTACCACCAACGCCTACGAATGGATGCTGGGGAAGGCCGACGCGAAATGAACCAGTACGGCCGCACGGACATTACGCCGGAAGAACTGGCCAAATGGCAGCAGGGTACCGAAATTGGTTACAAGAGTTTCGACTGGCACAACTACATCATCAAGAAGAACGCTCCGCAGTACAACATCAACGTTAACGCAACAGGTGGTTCCGATAAAATCAATTACTACATCTCGGCGACGCACCTGTTTCAGAACTCCGTACTGGGTCGGGAGTTTACGTTCAAACGAACCAATATTCAGAGTAACATTGACGCTCAGATTACGAATTCCCTGAAAGTCGGCGTACAAATCAATGGCCGGATTGAAACGCGGGATAACCCCGGTGTACCCGGCAGCGATGATTACTGGGGACCGCGGTTCGCGTTGTTTCGCAATCGTCCCACCGAACGTCCCTTTGCCAACGACAATCCCGCGTACCTTAACGACATCGGTCACAACGATACGAACTGGGGCTTGCTGAATAAGGATAAGTCCGGCTACTGGCGGGAAGACTGGCGGGTGCTGCAAACCAACTTCACGGGCGAATACCGCTCGCCCATCAAAGGACTAACGGCCAAGGGTACCTACTCGTACTACATCGCGGATCGCTTAATGAACGGTCACGAATACACGTACGATGCCTATACGTACTACAAAGACACCGATACCTACGTTCGTACGGGCGGCAGTACCAACCCCTGGCGGGAGCGGGGTACGCGGAAAGTGCTCGAAAACGTAGTGCAGGGACAGGTCAATTACCAGAACAGCTTCGGCAAACACAACCTGGCCGCCACATTTGTGGCCGAGCGAATTTCCCGCCGCGAAATTGACGTATGGGTGCACTCGGTACCGCAAACCAACGAATTGCCCTTGCTGCAATTCGCCGATATGGACACCTACAACGACAGCGACATCCAGACGCCCGGGCCGGGTACATCGGACGCCTGAACTACAACTACCAGAACAAGTTATTTCTGGAACTGGCCGGGCGGCGGGATGCTTCCTACAAGTTTGCTCCCTCGAAACGCTGGGGTTTCTTTCCCTCGATTTCCGGTGGATGGCGGATTACCGAAGAACCTTTCTTCAAGAATTGGGTAGGAGGTGACCGCGTACTGACCAACCTAAAACTTCGCGGATCGTACGGGGCACTGGGAGATGATGACGTAGGCATCGGTGATTTCGATTACGTATCCGGTTACAACTACGGTTCCTCAACGGTCATTATTGATGGGAAAGTCATTAAAGGTTCGCGGGACCGGGGGGTACCCATTACGAACATTTCCTGGTTTACTTCGAAAATTCTGGATTTCGGTCTGGACTACACCATCCTGAACGGCAAATTCAGTGGTTCGCTCGACTATTTTAACCGGAAGCGTTCCGGCTTACGCGGCCGGAAGTACGATGTGCTGGTTCCTTCTGAACTTGGCTACGGCCTGCCCGACGAAAACGTTAACAGCGATGCTCAGCTGGGAGGGGAAGGTTCGCTGTTTTACACCAGCAAAATCGATCAGCTGAACTTTACGATTGGTGGAAACCTGTCGTATTCCCGCCGGAAATTCCTGAGTTCGTACAAACCCCGCTGGAACAATTCCTGGGATTATTACCGCAATTCAGGTGAAAACCGCTGGAACGACCTGTACTGGGGGTATCACGTCATCGGTCAATTCGAATCACTGAATCAGATTGCCGAATACGGCGTGAACATCGACGGACAGGGCAACAAAACCCTACTACCCGGTGACCTAATTTACGAGGATACCAACGGCGACGGGATGATCAACGACTATGACCAGCGTCCAATCGGGAATGGAGCCGGTAGTAACCCCACGATCAATTTCGGCATCAACCTACAATTAGCGTGGAAGGGCTTTGATTTTACGGCTGACTTCTCGGGTGGTTCGGGATACTCCGTGATCCGAAACTGGGAGATGCGTTGGCCCTTCCAGAATACGGGGGCGTTACTGAAAGACTTCTACGAAGATCGCTGGCACCGCGAAAATCCGTATGACCTCAACAGTACCTGGATTCCCGGCAAATTCCCGGCCTTACGCTTCAACGATGGCGGCCACAGTAACAACCGTTCGTCGGATTTCTGGCTCACTAACGTCACCTACCTCCGGATGCGTACGATGGAGTTCGGCTATTCCATCCCGCAGCGAATGCTCGAAAAAATCAAGGTGAAACGGGCTCGGGTGTACTTCAATACCTACAATCTCTTCTCCCTCGATAACCTGCGGAAGGCGGGCATTGATCCGGAGATCTCGGAAGAAAACGGCCTGGCTTATCCCCAAAATAAATTCGTCAACGTAGGGGTGAACCTCTCGCTCTAATACCCTGACTATGAAAAAAATGCATTACCTCAGTTGCCTGGTCCTGATGCTGGTGAGCTGGTCCTGCAACGATGAGAAGTTTCTTGATAAAGACCCGACCAATATTCTCACCAACGATAAAGTCTGGCAGAGTCCGAATCTCGTTCTGACGGTACTGGTCGATTTGTACGATCGCTACCCCGACATGCAGAGTACGGAAAGGTGGGTGGAGTACGCCAACTTCGACGAAGCCTTTGCTTCGAGTTCCGGGGAGTACTACCGACATAAAAACCAGGAATACAGCTACGACTGGTGGAACTACTGGGACTACAGCTACCTGCGGGAAATGAACCTGTTCATTCAGAAATGCGAACAGGCGACCCAACTCAGTGCTGGCGACAAAACACGTTTCCTGGCCGAAGCCCGGTACCTACGAGCCTCTTTTTACTTCGAGGAAGTGAAACGCATGGGCGGCGTACCGCTGATTCTGGAACCCCTGGCGTATAACTTCAGCGGCGATCCCACCTACCTGCAATACGCCCGGGCGAAGGAATCGGAAATTTACGACTTCGTAATTGCGGAGATGGAGGCGATCAAAAATGATTTGCCGGCGGATGCTAACGTGAAATCACGGGCTACGAAAGGACTGGCTCTGGCCACCGAAGCCCGGGCGGCTCTCTACGCCGGATCGATTGCCAAGTACGGTGTCAATACCCCGCAGGTCTCTCTGCCCGGTGGGGAAGTGGGCATCGCTGCCGATAAAGCGGCGGGCTATTACCAGAAGGCACTGAAAGCGGCCGAGGAACTCATCGCTTTGGGGCAATACTCGCTGTATCTGAAAAAGCCGACGGATTTGCAGGACAACTTTGCCAGTTTGTTTACGGATAAATCCAACAATGCCGAAGTCCTTTTCGTGAAGGATTTTAAACTCAAAAGTGGCAAAACCGTCGACTGGACGATCAGCAACCAGCCGCGTTCGGTGGCCGAGGAACAGCAGGGGGGTCGCCTGAATCCTTCGCTGAATCTGGTACAGTCCTTCGAAAAACTGGACAACACCTTTGCTCCCTATGCCTATACGGAGGCGAATGGCGGCTATCGGTACTTCGCTAATCCGCTGGAATTATTTGCCGGTCGTGATGCTCGTTTAGGCGGAACCGTGATTTTGCCGGGAAGCCAGTTTAAAAGCAAAACCGTAGACATCTGGGCCGGGTATATTCTGGCCAACAATTCCATCATTACGGGTGACAATTTCGGTTCCCGCAAGGTGCTGCCCGGCAAAACGACGGAAGAACAGGTGGTTGGGTTTGACGGTCCAATTGACGGGCTGGAGTACAGTGCTCAGACGGGCTTTTACGTCCGCAAGTACCAGGATCCGACTGTTGGCTCCGGGCAACTCGGCACCCGGAGTGAAGTTTGGTGGATTCGCTACCGCTACGCCGAAGTACTGCTCAACGCCGCCGAAGCTGCCTTCGAATTGGGGCAGTCGGCCAAGGCTGCCGAGTACCTGAATCAGGTTCGGAAACGGGCCGGTTTTACCAAAGATCTGGTCGCGGCTGACCTGAGTTTCGACCGCATTGTGCACGAACGTAAAGTAGAGTTGGCGTTTGAAAACCACATTTTCTGGGATCTGAAACGCTGGCGGCTGGCTCACGTAGTCTGGAATGGCAATGCGACCGATCTCACGACCCAGCCCGGCGTAGCTACCGAAACCAGCACCCGCATTTTCGGATTGTGGCCGTATAAAATCTATGCTCCGGGTACCGAACAGAATGGCAAGTGGGTGTTCCGGAAGATTATTCCTTCGAACGTGACCAACCCGCACCGCTTCCGGCTGGGCAATTACTACTCGTTCATCAACGAAGACATCCGGAACAACAACCCCAAAATTGTGAAAAACCCGAACCAGTAAACGCATTAGACCGATGAAAAAATATCTTCTCTTTTTACTGCTGGGAGGTTCGCTAACGGCCTGTAAATTTGATAATTACGATCCGCCGTCTGCGGTATTGAAGGGTCGGATTGTGTATAAGGGTGAACCCATTGGCGTTGAATACAACAACGTAACCTTCGAACTCTGGGAGCCCGGCTGGGGCAAAAAAGGACCGATTAACGTGACGGTCGATCAAAATGGCTCGTACGCCTCTACCTTGTTCGATGGCAATTATAAGCTGGTGATTCCTTCGTATCAGGGACCGTTCAAGTCCATTCGCAACGCCGAAACCCAATCGGATACCATTCCGGTGCAGGTACGCGGCAGTCAGACCCTGGACCTGGAGGTATTGCCGTACTACATGATCCGTAATGCCACCTTCACGGGCGGAGAGTCGAAGGTTTCGACGCAGTTTTCGATTGAAAAAATTATTACCGATGCCTCGGCCAAAGCCATCGAAGAAGTGGCTCTGTACATCAGCAAAACGGACTTTGTAGACGTTCGGACCAACATTGCCTCGCAGGTAATCAAAGGAGCCGATCTGAAAACCATGAGTGGCATTCAGATGCAGGTGACGGTACCGAAACTGACACCGACGCAAAATTTTGTATTTGCCCGCGTCAAACTGAAAGTCAGTGGGGTAGAAGACCCGATTTTTTCGCCCATTCAAAAAGTGACCTATTGATCAATGCTTCCCGGAAGCGTCAACCCTTTCGGGAAGTTTTTTTAGTAACGGTTGGTTTTGCTTCCCATTTGTAAAACTTTTCTACTGCCTTTTTATTCCAGATGACCTGCGTCAATCCGCTTCAGATTCATACATTTCCCGTACCGCAACCCGGCAAAAAGCCGATCTATTTTGACGGTCAAAAGTCGACGAAGTTTTTAGGAGATGAGTTGAAACGAACAAGATGGTACTTTTACTGGTAATAGTTCTAGTTTTCAATCCTCTCAAACACTATTGTCTGGTTTCATGCGGAAGCTGTCCAAATCTCTCAAACAAAAAAGTCTCCTGGTACTGGCCCTGGCGGGTGCGGCTTTCGGAGCTGATGCTCAGAAAACCTCGGGTAACCCCATTTTTCCGGGCTGGTATGCTGATCCGGAAGGCGTAATTTTCGGGAAGACGTACTGGGTATATCCCACGTACTCGGCTCCTTACAATAAGCAGGTACACATGGATGCTTTTTCTTCGCCGGATCTGGTGACCTGGAAAAAACATCCCAACATTATCGATACCAGTGCGGTAAAATGGGCCAAACGGGCGTTGTGGGCTCCGGCCATCATCGAGAAAAAAGGCAAGTATTACCTGTTTTTCGGAGCCAATGATATTCAGAATGATCAGGAAAAAGGGGGCATTGGCGTCGCCGTGGCCAACAAGCCCTCCGGACCGTTCAAGGATCTGCTGGGCAAACCCCTCGTCGATAAATTTCACAACGGTGCCCAGCCCATCGATCAGTTTGTATTCAAGGATAAAGACGGCAAATATTACCTCATTTACGGCGGCTGGCGACACTGTAACATTGCTCAGTTAAAAGAAGATTTCAGCGGATTCATTCCGGCCGAGGATGGCTCAACCTTCAAGGAAATTACGCCGGAAAACTACGTCGAAGGGCCAATCATGTTCATTCGGAATGGCAAGTACTACTTCATGTGGTCCGAAGGCGGCTGGACTGGCCCGAACTATTCCGTTGCGTACGCCATCGCCGATTCTCCCTTTGGACCCTTCAAACGAGCCGGTAAAATTTTGCAGCAGGATGCAAAAGTAGCCACCGGAGCAGGACACCATTCGGTCATTCAGCGGCCCGGTACGGATGAATGGTACATCATCTACCACCGTCGTCCACTGGGAGAAACCGACGCCAATCACCGGGTAACCTGTATCGAACGCATGTATTTCGATGAAAAAGGTGAAATCAAACCCGTAAAAATCACGTTCGAAGGCGTTCCGGCTCAGAAGGTAAAATAACCTTATAAATCAGGGTTTTAACTCATTAAAAGTTACTATCTGTTTAACCTGAGACCCCGCCCGGGGTCACGCCCCGGGCTATCTATCTAAAGTATTCTTTGGGTTTAGTAAGTGATGATTTAACTATGGCTTGTTGCTTTTAAGGAGCTTCTTTATTCACCTAGACCATGTTTGGTACCGTAAGCACGGCTGTTCAGTAGCGATCAGCAATCCATGCCGGGCCATTTCACGCCTAACTATTCCATGGGGGCGACAGCCTGCTCAGGGCCACCGCATTTCGGCTATCGTAGCTCGTTCGGCGGCCCCATGGAATGGCCCCCATGGAATGGCTGATACGCGGGAGAGGTTTTCATCTTCGAGCAGTAGTAATGTTGTTAGTTTCTAGCGAGTCGGTACTGTTGACGACATAAACCCAGGCCCCGTCCTATCGCGAAAAGCCGCC
>NZ_NMPS01000127.1:0-10190 GCF_002261125.1 Siphonobacter sp. BAB-5385
AAAGTCCCGCAGGATCCTGCGGGACTTTTTGTTGGGTCAGGCTGAACGTTTAGAAATTATTTCCAGCCTGCGACTTCGTTTCTATACGTTTGAACGACCTATGCATTTTTATTTTCCGTTTGAATGCGGGATTTTTGTCGCATGATTACACTTCGTCAAACGGATTTTTCTGCGGCTGATCTGGATCAGATCCGGTTTATTTTCCAGGAGTATGCCGACGCTCTGGGCATTAATTTATCCTTCCAGAATTTTGAACAGGAATTACAAACGCTGGCTCAGGTTTACGGTCCCCCCCGGGGCTGTGTATTACTGGCCGAAGATAAACATCAGCGGGTAGTCGGCTGCGTAGCGGTGAAACCGCTGAAAGAAGCGGGTGTTTGTGAGATGAAACGCCTGTACGTATCGCCCTCGCAGCGGAACACGGGTTTGGGCCGGCAACTGGCCGAAGCCATTATTACGTTTGCTCGCGAAGCGGGTTATACGACCATGAAGCTCGACAGTTTACAAAGTCTGACCGCCGCCCTGCGACTGTACGAACAACTCGGCTTTGTGACTACGGCCCCGTACGTTTACAACCCTTTACCGGAAGCCGTGTATCTGGAAAAGTCGCTACGTTAAATCGACTTTGTAGCTTCGTACAATTTCATAAACCGCTCAAAAATACGCTGATACTGAGCGGTGTGATTCAGGTTTGGGTTAAAGGTTTTCCGGGTTTTCAGCTTATTCATCCGTTCCTCGTAATTCTCGATAACCTGCTCCGCTTTCATACCCATCAAAGCCGAACCCCAGGCACCCGCTTCCACGGTTTCGGGCAGACATACGGGCTTACCGCATACATCCGCCAGCAGTTGTACCCAGAACGGACTTTTGGCAAAGCCCCCGGACGCATAGATTTCGGTAATCTGTTCACGGTCTTCCAGAATTTTGACGATGGAATACGTGTGCAGACAAATACCTTCGAGCACCGCCCGAACCAGATGCGAAGCAGTATGCTGTAACGTCAACCCGTGAAAGCCGCCTTTGGCGTGTACATTCCAGATGGGAGCCCGTTCACCGAGCAGGTACGGCAAGAAGAGTAAATCATTGGCTCCAGTTGGACTTTCAGCGGCCAGCGTACTGAGTTCTTCTTCCGATTTATCGGGAAAAAGGGTTTCGCCCAGCCACTGAAAAATGACGCCTCCTGAATTGGTACCTCCACCAATGATAAAGGTTTCCGTATCGAGCAGATAACAAAAGGTTCGCATGTGTTCGTCCAGCAGGGGTTGCCGGGCACTGACCCGTACCGCCCCGCTCGTACCGATGGTTACAGCCACCCGACCCGGTACCACCGCTCCGGTACCCAGGTTTGCCACACAGCCATCGGACGCTCCAATGATCAGTTTAGTCTGCTCCGTTACTACTGCATCACTGGTGATCTGTAACTGTTGTTTCAGGGGATCCGAAACAGGAAAACTGTGATAGGGAGAGACGGTCGCAGAGAGTTTTTCCGCCGGAATACCCGCCGTTTCCAGAGCTTTTTCATTCCATTTCAATTCCCGCAGATCAAACATGGCCGTTGCCGAAGCGATCGAATAATCAACCACCCATTCGCCCGTCAGTCGATACCAGATTAATTCTTTGATACCAACGAATTTATAAGTCTTGTGTACCAGTTCAGGTTCATACTTCTGCAACCACATCAGTTTACAGAGCGGCACCATGGGATGCAGGGGTGTACCGCAAGCCTGAAATAATTCTTTTCCCAGGGGCGTACCGATCAGCGATTCAGCCTCTTCCGTAGCCCGATTATCCGCCCAGATGATCAGGTTGCTAAGCGGCTGGCCTGCTTCATCAACGGCCAGCACACTATGCATGGCCGAGCAAAACGTGAT
The DNA here is from genome assembly GCF_002261125.1 of Siphonobacter sp. BAB-5385. Taxonomy (NCBI): domain Bacteria; kingdom Pseudomonadati; phylum Bacteroidota; class Cytophagia; order Cytophagales; family Cytophagaceae; genus Siphonobacter; species Siphonobacter sp. BAB-5385. Next base: position 1,872 of record NZ_NMPS01000127.1, read on the forward strand.
GGTGCGTACGGGAGCATCTAAGGCATGGAGAACGGTCTGCAGACACGTATGCACCGCCTGATAAATGACTTCGGCATCCAGTTCGCTGTAATCCGGTTGCGGGTGAATCATTTCGTAACCCACACTATGATGGCCCTTCACTTCACCCCCTTCGATGAAAGCCACTACTTTTGTATTGGTGGTTCCGATGTCTACTCCAATCCAGTATTCCAACTTTTTTATCTTTTAAGCGGTTTTAACGTTTTACCGGGCATCGCCAACGTCTTTGTAAGTATTTGAAATCAATGATTCCCACGTATTTTTTCCAAACTTAGCAGTTTCATTTAGTTCTTAAAGCCATGACCTACCCAGCCTCCGAATTAATTCTCAACGCCGACGGGAGTATTTATCACCTTCGGTTGTTGCCCGAAGATGTAGCCGATACCGTGCTTGTGGTAGGCGATCCCGACCGCGTAAGTATGATTTCCCAGTTCTTTGACCGAATTGAAGTAAAGAAACAGCATCGAGAATTTGTCACGCACACGGGCTCCATTGGCAAGAAGCGATTTACCGTCGTTTCCTCCGGCATTGGTGCCGATAATGTGGAAATTGTCATGACGGAGCTTGACGCGGTCCGTAATATTGATTTAAAACGCCGGGAACCCCTATCGGGTTTGAATCCGCTCAAAATTATCCGCATTGGTACCTCGGGCAGTTTGCAACAGGACATCCCGCTGGGCTCGGTGGTGGCCTCTTCTGCGGGGGTGGGTCTGGACGGACTGCTCGACTTTTATGCCACGGATGAGTCCTTGTGGGCTCCGGAATTTTGTGCGGAACTTCGTCAGACCCTCCAGCTACGGTTGCAACCCTATGCGGTAGAAGCCTCTGCTACCCTGCTCAACGGCATCACATCCCGACTCATTCCGAATCTGTATACGGGCATTACGCTGACCTGCCCCGGTTTTTACGCTCCGCAGGGACGATCCCTGCGGCTTTCCCCGCAGGTCCCTGATTCCATTGCTTTGCTTCAACAATTCAGTTGGAACGGCAATCGCATTACCAATTTCGAAATGGAAACGGCGGCGTATTACCTCTTTGGTAAACTTCTGGACCACGAAATGCTCTCGCTCAGTGCCATTGTCGCCAACCGGGTCAGTAATGAATTTGCTTCGGAACCGGAGAAAATTGTCCAGAAACTGATTCGTGATACCTTAGACTGGTTAGTAGCCTAAGCCATGCCAGCCCGAAATAACTCCCTCTTACTTTCCATGAGCAGGGAGTTATTTCACTTTTTACCAGCAGCTATTTATTCTTTCGTCATGCCTGGTGAAGCTAATTTTCCAACGCTTTAAAAAATTTAAGGAGACGAAACATCCTGAAAATCAATACAAGGCACTTTTTTCAAAAAAATATTAGTCTACTTATTCTATAGAGTATAAATTATACTATATCTTTGTAGCCGTAATCAAAGACCCTTTACCAAACTTTAATCCTATCAAACCTCAAACTCTTTAAACGTTTTCAGATCAATTATCCAACACGGGCTGTGTGGTCGAGTGGAGAGGCAGAGGCCTGCAAAGCCTCCGACGCGGGTTCGACTCCCGCCGCAGCCACTACATCAAGCTTAATCCCCACGAGACATGCTGTACGAAATTGAAGATGAATCAGGTGTAATTACTGCGGTACACGTAAAGCCACTACCCCATCGCCGTCCGGAACGGGTTCTTCCGTTGAACCAGGGTCATACGGCTCCTTCTTTTCAGCTGAAGCCAGCTCCGGTGTTTGGAACGCGACCCTCGCCGATCGGTTTCAAACGCAATCCGAACTGACCCTGGGAGAGTTAGTACAGCAACGTCCGCTGGTGTTGAGTTTCTATTGCCCCTGCTGGAATGCCTATGCGGCCTCGCATTTGAGTTTTTTGCAGGCCCTGCACCAAAATATTCGGGGTTTGGGTGGCGATCTGCTCGTCTTATCCAATGAGCCCGCTCCGATGCTCCAGCAACTCGCCGACACGAAGGATCTGGATTTTAATCTGGCCTATGATCGGTATAATCAGATTGCCCGGAGTTTTGGGGTGTATTCAGACTCCCATCCGCTGTGGGAACGCGTGTCGGGCATTTCCGATGACGCTTATATCCCAGCCGTGTACGTCATTAATCGGCAGCGGCAAATCGTGTTTGATTTCATTGATGAAAATCTGACGAATACCTGCAACAGCCGTGCGTTACTGACGGCCCTGTACGACAATCGTTAGGATTCGATATAGTCCCTTTGGGGCAAGAGTTTAAGTAAGTGTGTATGCAATCAAGGTGAAAAATGCCGCTGGATTTTCCGGAGGCATTTTTAGTTTTCGGGCCTACCTTCCTCAGAGAATAGTCCCCTTATGAATGAAAAAAGCGGTCCGTGTGCTACAGACCGCTGTATTTTTAAAAGGTATCAAATCAGCTCACAAAGCCGGGCCACTGGCACAGGCGTTCGGCGGCTTTTTCTAAGGTCTCTTCGTCTTTGGCAAAGCAGAATCGCAGCAGCTTATGGTCGTTTTTCTGATGAAAAAACACGGACGTCGGAATGGAAGCTACGCCGATTTCCCTGGTCAGTCGCACCGCCAGTTCATAGTCCGGTACTTCGGCCTGGTAGGATAAATTCTGGAAAAACGTTCCCTGCGAAGGTTTCCATTGAAACGTCGATCCGGCCAGTTGTCGCAGGAAAAAGTCCCGCTTCTGCTGATAAAAAGCTGCCACGGATTCGTAGTGCTCGGGTTCATTCAGGTACTCGGCCAGGGCGTACTGGATGGGTGTCACCGTACTAAAGGTCAAATACTGATGCACTTTACGAAACTCCGTACTCAGCTCAGCCGGAGCCAGGCAGTACCCTACTTTCCAGCCCGTTACGTGAAAAGTTTTCCCGAAGGACCCACACACAAATGTACGCTCCCGCAATTGCGGATGCTGAGCCAGCGATACGTGCTCATAGGTATCGAAGGTGATGTGTTCATAGACTTCATCGGCAACCACCCAGATATCGCGGTACTGAATGAGTGTAACCAGCTGATCGAGGTCATTACGAGTCCAGACATAGCCCGTCGGGTTGTGGGGTGTGTTCACGATGATGAGTCGCGTACGGTCAGTGATCTTGCGACGTACCTCTTCCCAGTCGACCGCAAAATCAGGAGCGACCAGGGTGACAAAGACGGGCGTTCCACCATTGAGTTCGATAGCGGGAACGTAACTATCGTACGCCGGTTCGAATACCAGTACCTCGTCACCCGGCCGTACTACCGCCGTAATGGCTGCGAACAGAGCCTCAGTAGCTCCCGATGTGATGGTGATTTCCCGTTCCGGATGATACCCTTGCCCGTACTGGACTTCTGTTTTACGGGCCAGGGCCTCCCGGAGGGGCTGTACGCCCGTCATGGGAGCGTATTGATTGAATCCTTTTCGTAGATACTTTTCGACCAGTGCCAATAACGCGGGTGACCCGTCGAAACCCGGAAATCCCTGCGATAAATTCAGGGCACCGTGTTCGGCGGCCAGCTGGGACATGGTCGTGAAAATCGTGGTGCCGACTTTCGGCAATTTGGTTGTCAGGGAAGAAACAAGGGACATACTAGGATCTATTTACCGCAAGTTTAGCGGCTAGCTCGGCACTGGTGCTGTCTTCCGCGTAAACGCCGTAGGGACTGATCAGCGTACCTTTCTGGCCGCCGTGTGATTCGATTGCGTATACAATGAGATTGTCGTCCGGATCGGACATGCCTTCCAGACGAACCGTTTCTACAATTTCAAAGTCTTCGGGTTGCAGGCGTAAGCTTTCCTGTGGACAATGCAGGGCGTCCGTTTCCAGGTTAAAATCCAACGTGTAACCCTGATTTTTCAGCCGATTGAGTACGTCTACGAGGGTTTGTTCGGTAGGTTGTGCCATGATAGGTTTGCGTTACATGAAGAACTCCGGGCAAGTTAAGACTTTACCCGGAGTTCCTGTTTTCGAACCTCCGTTATCTGGCTTCATTGTACACCCAATGCACGTACTGACGGCGGAGGTAATTCGACGTAAAGAGAATCACAATACTGGCCAGATTCAGTGTCAGTAGCCACCAGGGGTTATTGGTCAGGGCGTACGCGGTCAGGATCAGACTGCATAAGCGGGCGTATTCCAGGTACAACACCCAGGTTTTCTTTTCCAGAATCGCTCCGATATTAATCAGACTCAGTAGGACAAACACCCCACCACCTACTTGTAAGGGGAACGGCCAGTACTGGTCCCAGAGAATCAGAAAAAACAGCAGTAGGGATACGACAACCAGTTGCCCAAGAATGTAGCTCCGCATCCGATGACTTACCACAACTTCGGGATGCTGGGCAATGAAAATGGCCTCCAGCTCACCCCGTACGTGCGGATCAAAGTTGGCGGGACGACCAAAAATGACCTTCAATTTCGGGATAAAACCGGGCGTTTTTTCACCGACAGGGCAATTTCCAGTAAAAAATGAAAATGTTGCCAGAGGAAACTATAGCTTTTCAAGGGTTTCGTTAGCCCATACACGGGTTCTTCGGTTTCCTCGATAAACGTACCGAAGAGCTTATCCCAAATGATCAGTACGTCCCCGTAGTTTTTATCGAGGTATAGCTCATTACTGGCGTGGTGAACCCGGTGGTGCGAAGGGGTTACGAAAATATACTCCAGCCAGCCCAGTTTGCCGACCAGTCGCGTATGCGTGAAAAAGGGATACGCTCCGTGAATCAGCAGCAAGGCGGTAATCATCTCGGCGGAGAAGCCCAACAGCGGCAATACGCACCAGAACGCCCCTCGTACCAATGCCTGAAACACCGTAATCCGAGCGGCTACGGTATAGTTAAATTCATCACTCTGGTGGTGTACTACGTGAACGCCCCAAAACAGATTGATTTCGTGGGCGAATCGGTGGTACCAATACCATAGAAAGTCCGTCGCCAGAAAGAGCAGAATGAAGGTCCAGGCGTTTTCCTGAATTATAAACAGACCAAAATTTCGCTGGATAAAATCAAACACGTAGAAGAACAGGCTACTCACGTACAGGTCAGAAAGCCGCTCGGCAATCCCAACGCCCATATTGGTTACGGAGTCGGCAAAATGGTGCACCTTCCGCTCCATTCGTAAGGAAAGGTAATACTCAAGTCCAATAAAAAAGACAAACAGGGGAATGGCAAAGGCAAGAATGTTGATCTCCATACTATTCATAGGGAGGCAAAAGATTATAGTATAAATTTAAAAAGCTGCCACGGAGTTCACCCGAACCACGCCTTCTACCGCCGAAATCCGACGAATGAGTACGTGTTCCGGTTCATGCAGTTCTACGTTGAGGAACCCTCGCTGGGATTTATCCCGGTAAGCAAAATCCATCTGTCGTACGCGGTTTCCCTTGCGTCGATTGATGGCATTCAATACGTTGAAGACGAGTTTTTGACTGGCATTGCCAATCACTTGAATACGTAATATCGATTGATTCATGGCTGTAAGGTTATTGGTACACGCAAATTAAATCTATTTATCCTATTAATTTAATAGATTATTAAAATTTAACTTTTCATGATTACTAATCGCTACTGGTGAATTGATTTTATGGAGATGAAAAGCACTAAGTACTTTTCTGATGTGTATAACACAAAGTATGCTTCATTCGCGAAATTGCCCTACAAATAATAATAACATATATTTAGTAGTATATACGTATTTTTTTAGTTTATTGTCCCTGTATTACCCTTTAACAATCCCTCATCTTTCACCTTACTTACTCACGTGTATGGATTTCACTAATTTAAAAGATCTCATTCTGTTACATGTCTATCAGTACGGCGGCAAAATTCTTCTGGCCTTAGTCGTTTTTATCATCGGACGGCTGGTCATTGGTAAGCTTACACAATTTCTGGCTGCTCGTATGAATCAGAGTCGTATTGATCGCGACGTTCAACCCTTTTTACTCTCCTTACTCAGCGTTCTGTTCAATGTGATGCTCTTGTTAAGCTGTGCGGGACTGTTGGGTATCGAAACGACTTCCTTCGTCGCGATCCTCGGAGCTGCCGGTTTAGCCGTAGGTCTGGCTTTACAGGGCAGCCTGGCCAACTTTGCGGGAGGTGTACTCATTCTCATTTTCAAACCATTCCGGGTTGGTGATTTAATCGAAGCTCAGGGCTTCATCGGTGTGGTAGAGGCCATCCAGATTTTCAACACCATTCTGGTAACGCCGGATAATAAAACCATCATCCTACCCAACGGCTCCCTATCCACCAGCCCCGTCACGAACATTTCGGGCAAGGGTGTTATTCGCGTGGATATGGTGTACGGCGTAGGAAGTCAGAATGATCTGGACGTAACTAAGGCCGCGATTCAAGGTGTCATTGCGACCTGCCCGTATGCACTCAAAGATCGTGGCCATGATGTACTGGTCACCAAACTCACCCCCGATACAACGAGCTACGATGTACGCGTGTGGACCACGCCAGCCGATTACTGGAACACGTACTATTATATGCACGAAAACCTCAAACGCCAGTTTGACCGTGATGGCATTCAGGCTCCGGAAAAGTTGGTGTACGTCAAGCAGAAATAAGTATTTTCCTCCTACCTAACCTCAAGGCTCTTCGGAGCCTTTTTTTATTAGTAATTGATTTACAGACCTTTACTTGTTCATCGCGAAGAAATACGGAATTTAATATTCTACTAATTTGGTGGAGTAAAAGATAGTCTACTATTTTTGTAGGCAAACTACACTACATGGAGTCAACGTCTGAAGTACTTAAGCCCTCCGAAGTCATACCCGCCCGTTCCGTCAAAAAGAGCAGCAAAAACCCCTTCGAAGAGGCCATCATTACGTTGTGGAAACGGGAACGCAAACCCGCTGAGATTTTCATTCACATCGTGAATGCGTTAGCCTTGATGATTGTAGGGCACCTGATCTTTAAGTTTCTTACCGTCGAAAATATTACTACGGCTTTCAACTCCATTACGGTTGACATTCTCTGGTACGTACTGGGTGGCTTTCTGGCCCAAATGGTAGATGGAGCCCTGGGCATGGCTTACGGTGTTTCAGCAGCGACTTTTCTGGCGGGCGTAGGGGTTTCTCCCGCCGTCATTTCCATGAGTGTACACACCTCCGAAATTTTTACGAGTGGCGTATCGGGCTACATGCACCTGAGATATGGCAATGTGAACGCCAAACTTTTCAAGGTGATCTTGATTCCCGGCGTTATTGGAGCTGTTTTGGGTGCTTACCTGCTTTCTTCCGTACTGGAAGAGTACATGACGTACGTAAAACCAGCCGTGTCGACATATACCTTGATTCTGGGTATCGTAATCATCCGGAAAGCCCTGATCAAGCGGCAGAAGAAAAATCCGATCAAGTTGATTGGACCACTGGCTTGGTTTGGCGGTTTTATGGATTCCATTGGCGGCGGCGGCTGGGGTCCGATTGTATCTTCGACGCTGATTGCATCGGGACGTCATCCCCGCTATACCGTTGGTTCGGTGAACTTGGCTGAATTTTTCATTTCTTTCTCGTCTTCCCTCACTTTCTTCCTTGTGATTGGATTATCACAATGGCAGGTGATTCTGGGGCTTATTCTGGGAGGCGTGATTGCCGCTCCCATTGCAGCCCGTTTAGCCAGTAAGCTACCGATTAAAGCGATGATGATTCTGGTTGGTATCGTAGTGATTCTGGCCAGTCTGAAGCGACTGATTGGCTAAGAACGCAAAGCTATTGATACGAAAAACCACCGTGTTGTCTGTCTTAGCAACAGATCAGCACGGTGGTTTTTTATTGCCGAACTATTTCGAGGGTTCATCCCAACAAAGTTTTCGCTTATGCTAGGTATTGACCTTGTAATAATGGCAGGAATACTGCTTCGTTCTTAGAAGGTTTGTAGTGAAAGTTCCTACGGATAATCTGGTGTGTATCTTTTGGGATTTCCCTAAGGGGAGTTGATTCGCGTAAGAGACGTGAAACCAGACCACCCTGATCATTCCATGCAGTATCAAATCGGGGTGAGCGGGACGGGTTATAGGTTTGGAAAATTACACCACTACAGCCCATCTTAGGCAATCTAACCCCGGAGGGGTTTAATGGGCATAGCCCCGTATGAAATGCGGGGCTATCAAATGCGAAGTTAACCATGGGTTGCACCCATGGCTATTTTATTCGAATGAAACCCCTCCGGGGTTAAAGGATCACACGTGCCCTGTTTCGTCCAAGCTTACATGCCGTCTCGTCAACCCCGAAGGGGTTCTATATGATTAACCCCCGTATAAAATGCGGGGTATGGATGCGTCCCGCCGGGTAGGCACAGCCTACTAATTAAAAAGTCCGTA
>NZ_NMPS01000128.1:0-229 GCF_002261125.1 Siphonobacter sp. BAB-5385
TATTGCCTATTGCCTATTGCCTATTGCCTATTGTAAAAATAGAAATATTATTCCCGCTATGGAATGAGGTTTTAGGAAATCAGATTTTAATTGACCAAATTTGAAGAAGGTGATTTCTGAAAAGGTATTCTGATATTCACTAATGTGCCCGAAGGCTCGCCTTGTGCATTGTGTTTGTCAATAATTTCCATCATGATTTGGTGTTTGGCTCCTTGATTTAAAATATCTA
>NZ_NMPS01000129.1:0-834 GCF_002261125.1 Siphonobacter sp. BAB-5385
TACCGTAATGGTGTAATCCCGTGAAACCGTTTGCTGTGGATTACCCGCGTCCGTAGCCGTTAGCGTTACCGTAAAGGTACCTGCCGTCGTGGGCGTACCCGTGATCTGACGTGTTTCAGGATTGAAGCTCAAACCTGCGGGAACCCCCGTAGCCGAATAGGTGATGGGAGAGGTACCACCGGTAGCGGCGGGAAGCGTCGTAGTATAGCTGGTGCCAACCTGAGCGGTAGCCTGCGTAGCCGCAGGTAATACCAGCGTAGCGGGATTCACCGTCAGCGTGTAATTACGCGTAGCCGTTTGCTGGGGATCACCGGCATCCGTAGCGGTAACCGTTACGGTGAACGTTCCTGACTGCGTGGGTGTACCCGTAATCTGGCGGGTAGCCGGATCAAAGCTTAGGCCAGCGGGAACTCCCGAGGCTGCATACGTAATCGGCGTGGTGCCACCCGTAGCCGCTGGAATCGTAGCGGTGTATTCCGTACCTACCTGAGCAGCCGTTAGCGTAGCAGCGGGCAGGACGAGTGTGGCAGGAACTACCGTCAGCGTGTAATTACGCGTAGCGGTTTGTTGCGGGTTCCCCGCATCCGTAGCCGTTACGGCTACCGTGAACGTACCAGCTTGCGTGGGCGTACCCGTAATCTGACGCGTGGCCGGGTTGAACGTCAGTCCGGCAGGAACACCCGAAGCGGAATAGGTGATCGGTGTGGTTCCACCCGTAGCGGCGGGAATCGTAGCCGTATAGTTGGTTCCAACCTGAGCCGTCGCTAACGAAGTATCGGGCAGTACCAGCGTAGCCGGATTTACCGTAATGGTGTAATCCCGTGAAACCGTTTG
>NZ_NMPS01000130.1:0-2193 GCF_002261125.1 Siphonobacter sp. BAB-5385
CTAAGAGGGATGACCAGTACCCAGAGCCGGAGTCGAACCGGCATGTCCGTGAAGACAATGGTGTTTGAGACCATCGCGTCTACCGATTCCGCCATCTGGGCAACTCGCGTATTCGCGTTTGGGAGTGCAAGTATACACCTTGAAAAGGCCCTTTGGCAAGTTTTCCAGAGAAAACTTTTTGCTTTTTTGGAACCAGCTGACGTCCAAACGTTTAAAATGGCTTACAGCTTCGGCCTTATTCGTATCGCAGGGCTTCAATCGGGTCGAGGCGGGAGGCTTTCCAGGCGGGATAAAATCCGGAGAGTAAACCGACGATCACACAGACGATAATGCCAATGATCATCCAGCCCCAGGGCACAATGAAACTGGCGGTACCCTGACTGATTAACTGCGAAACCACGTTACCAAATACCAGAGCCAGTACCAGTCCGGCCAGTCCACCCAGTACGCAAATGACGATGGCCTCAATTAAGAACTGCTGACGAATGCGTTTGGGCGTCGCTCCCAGCGATTTGCGTATACCAATTTCCTGCGTACGTTCGGTAACCGACACCAGCATAATGTTCATCAGGGCAATACTGGCACCCAGCAAAGTAATAAAGCCAATCCCAAGACCGCCCAGGGTCAGTTGCTCGTTAATTTCCTTGAAATTCTGGGATACGGCATCGGCTCGTTCAACCTGAAAGGACTCCTCCTGTGTAATGGCATCTTTCCGGATGAGTCGCATCAGGCCTCGGGCTTCGTCCATGAGCAGTTCCACCCGGTTCAGGCCGGGTACGCTGGTGGTGATGCCGAACGACAAACTGCGATTACCCCCCAGTTGACGAGCCGTTTCAATAGGAATGAACACCTGACGATCATCCCCGCCACCAGTCAGATTACCCTTTCGCTCCAACAAACCGACAATCCTGAATTTCGAACCCAACACACTGATTTCCTTTCCGACTGGCTTAGTCGTCCCAAACAAATTCGTGGCAATCTCTGCTCCCAGAATGGCTACATTGGTTGAATTGGAAATATCGTTCGCCGAAAAATTACGCCCGTCCTGAATCTTGTAACTTTTCACCGCAAAGAAATTTTCATCCACGCCCGTAACCGACACGTTTGGATTACTCTTCTTGCTCTCGTACTTGATCTGGGCGGTTCCCGTAACCATGGTTGACAGGGATACCGTGGCACCAAAACCAAAGCGTTGTTTGTATTCCTGAGCTTCCCGGTATAGGATGGGGCCAAACACTTTCCGACGACGACCACCGATTCGAATGCCCATTTCCTCCCCTTGCGTTATATCAAAGGTGTTCGCTCCCAACCCGGCAAAGCTGTTATCAATACTACTCTGGATGCCATCAATCGCAGTCAGGATTCCAACCAAACTACTGATTCCAACGGCAATGATGAGCGAGGTCAGTACGGTCCGGAGCAAATTAGTCCGGATCGAACGCAGGCCTTCGCGTATGTTCTCAAGAAAATCCATGCATTAAGGGTACTAATCGCGTTGAAGCTCCTCGTACTGGTCCGCAATTTTAGCGACTTTGATTCTGAAAAAATTGATTAAATTGAGGATTCAACTGTTCATGCATCATCCTAGACTGGACGATTAAAATTTCACTAAACAGATCAATACGGCTGATCCTAACGTTACTTTCAAACTACTGATCAAAGTTCGTGGCTGTTTTTGAAAATTACTGCACCAATGAAACGACTAATCCTTCCGTTTATCCTTTTCCTGCTGGTTTGCGGTTCAGTACGGGCCTCTCAAATCCTGATTCCGATGGACGAGTCCCAGAAAAATCACCTGAAAGCCTATGGACTGACCTATTGGGTTCTGAAAAACTACGAAACGGAAGTAGAGTGGCTTCTAAACTACCGGGGCGGCAGTTTCCTATTTCCCGAAAATCAGAAATTTCAGAATGAACTGGTCATTCGGGGCATTTCCTACGAAGTCATTTCGGACGGACAAGCCCAGCAGATCCGGCAGGAATTGCAGCAACCCGACGTCAATATGGACGTGGTAAAGCTCCAGAAAGCCCCAAAAATTGCCGTATATAGTCCAAAGGTTAGTCAGCCCTGGGACGACGCCGTAACACTGGTACTGACGTATGCCGAAATTCCTTACGAGACGGTCTACGACGACGAGGTCATGAGCGGAAAATTGCCGACCTACGACTGGCTACACCTGCACCACGAAGACTT
>NZ_NMPS01000131.1:0-266 GCF_002261125.1 Siphonobacter sp. BAB-5385
GCTCAGAACGTGCACGTGGTTCTCAGCGACATTGGCTGGTCGGATCTGGGTACGTGGAAGTCCCTCTACGAGGTTAGTGAGAAAGATGAGAACGACAACGTGATTGATGGCCACATCGTCACCCACAACACCACGGGCTCGATCATCAAAACGCCCAAGGAGCGGCTGGTGGTCGTAGAAGGCCTTTCGGATTACATCGTTGCCGAGTTTGACAATGTGCTTTTGATCTGCCCCAAGGACAAGGAGCAGAAAGTGAAGGAGTTTGT
>NZ_NMPS01000132.1:0-922 GCF_002261125.1 Siphonobacter sp. BAB-5385
TCTGGCTGGTAAGCGGTACGGCCTGCACCTGGGTTGTGAGCGTGTAGGCAGTCTCGTAATTACTATCGTAGGCGGTCGTTGTAACCGTGTAGGTGCCTGTTGCCGCTGGCGTTGCCTTCAACGCCCGCCCGGTTTGCTTGCTGCTGGTAATCGTGCTGGTGAGATCCAGATACCCTTTCCACTTTTCGTAGAGCTTGAGACAGTTTTCGGGGTAAATCTCCAGCTGGCGACCCACTGGCCAGTAGATTTTTGCAGCCAGTGCAAAATCACTGGTAAGGGGTTTTTCTGTCGCTAACGATGTTTTTACATCGGCTACGATTTGTTCTCTTGCGGTCTGACTAATGCCGTCTGACGCAATATTTTTTAGGACAAACGATTCTTTATACTCTTCGTAGGCGGTCCGGCTGGTACCTAATTCAAGCTGAAAAGAAGCCGTGTCGGCGGTGAGAATACTTAACCGAACGTAGGCAATCCCTGAAGCTGGCGTGGTAAACGTGGTTGTGGCGGTGGTTGGCCCGGCACCCTTTACGAAAGAGGCGTCCGTTTTGTCTGTGTAAAATCCGACGAACCGCATACCCGTCGTGGCATTGCCCCTTCCGAAGTACGTCTGTGCAGAAATAACCGGAATAAAGTCTGAAAGGGTGTACGTGGCATTCGCCTGCTCAACGCCGTTTTCGTTAACAAAATAACCTACCTTCTTGGTCTTCTTATTAAAGAGGTTCTTACCTGCCTGCGTCGTAATGAAGTCCACTTTCGCAGCTGAAACGGAGCGGTTGGCCAGCGTTGCATTCGTGACACTCGAAGGAGCCAAAGCCGAGCTGTCGATCTTAATTCCCGTAAGCGTTTCCGAGACGGAGTAGGCAACGTAGGGGGTTGCAGAAGTCCCGGCCTCAAGCTGGAAGGCATCTTTTTCACCCACCAG
>NZ_NMPS01000011.1:0-1440 GCF_002261125.1 Siphonobacter sp. BAB-5385
TGGAGTGCCCCCAAGAAGTTAGACACTACTTGGGGGTATTTTATTATGTCAAGGAACAAGAAACACAGTTTTGAATTCAAATTAAGATGCGTAAAGACAGTATTGGCAGGCAAAGATTCGATGAGTGGAGTGGCCCGCCAACAGGGGATTGATCATTCATTAGTGAAACGATGGTGTCGAAGCTATGAACGTTGGGGGCTGGAAGCTTTACGGCCTAAGGTAGGTAAACGAGTTTTTAGTGCTGAATTTAAGCTAGCGGTTCTCAACGTTATGCAGCAGCAACACCTATCTTTAGCAGAAGCCTGCTTACGCTTTCATCTTTCAAGTGAAGGCCTTATCCTTACCTGGCAGAAACGCTTTAAATCGAAGGGAGCAGCAGGCTTACAACCTCAAAAGAAAGGACGACCGACTATGCAACCCAACGAGAATCAAGCTGACAAATCCAAGGGAAAACGTCCCGTAGAGCCCCTGACTCGCGAAGAAGAATTACTCAGGGAAAATGAATACTTACGGGCTGAAGTGGCTTACTTAAAAAAGCTTCAAGCCTTAGTTCAACTAGACAAAAAGCGAAAGTAATTCTAGAACTAAGGCAGCACTTCGGTTTGGATACGCTTTTGAGGTGTGCCGGCCTAGCCCGAAGCACCTTTTATTATCAGGCTAGTAAACTCACTCAGCCTGAGAAGTATGAGTTCATCAAAGGCGAGATAGAAAAGCTCTATCATCAGCATAAAGGCCGTTTAGGGTATCGTCGGATTACACTGCTGCTCAGGAAAAAGGGTATGCTAATCAATCACAAAACCGTGTTTCGATTGATGAACGAACTCGGGCTGAAGAGTCTCATTCGAGTCAAAAAATACCGTTCGTATCGGGGAGATACAGGCACGTTATTCGCTAACGTTCTAGCTCGAAACTTCAAGGCCAATGGCCCGAATCAGAAGTGGGTGACGGATGTTACGGAGTTTAAAGTTAAAGGAGAGAGGCTCTACCTATCGGCGTTGATGGATCTGTATAACCAGGAAATTATCAGCTATGAACTCTCTGGTAAGCCCGTGTTTCAATTGGTAATGAACATGCTACAAAAAGCACAGAAACAAGTAGGCAAAAACTTAATGATTCATTCAGACCAGGGGTGGCAATATCAGATGCAAGCGTATCAGGCTTGGTTGAAACAGCAGGGGATCACCCAGAGTATGTCCAGAAAGGGTAACTGCCTAGATAATGCCGTCATGGAAAACTTTTTTGGCACCTTAAAGTCCGAACTTTTTTATCTCAATACCTATGAATCTATCCAAGAGCTTAAGAAAGATATTGCAAACTATATTACCTATTATAATACCGACCGAATTAAGCTTAATTTAAAAGCAATGAGCCCGATCGAATATCGAGCTCATTACTTTCCAAACAAATTCTAAATCCGTCCAACTTTTGGGGGCTAGTCCA
>NZ_NMPS01000133.1:0-340 GCF_002261125.1 Siphonobacter sp. BAB-5385
CCTTCTACTTCCATCAATTCGTTTTGATCTAAAGCTACCAGTTCTGCGTTTTGTAAGGCTACTGCGTTCATGAGTTTGTGTGTTTAAATGTGTGTAACTAAGTGGAGTATCAGAGAAAATTAGGAAGCGATTCGCTCTTAGTGCGTAGCGATGTAGTGAGCCACCGTTACGCCGATGGCGGCACCAATCAGGAAGGGCACGATGCCTCCTTCTACTTCCATCATTTCAGTTTGATCAAGCGTCGTCAGGCCGGCAAATTCGAAGTTGTTGTTCATCTGTTTGTTTGTTTGGTTGTTTAACTGTTTGGTTGTAGAACTGTATATAAATCAGAAACTTAGGT
>NZ_NMPS01000134.1:0-11467 GCF_002261125.1 Siphonobacter sp. BAB-5385
ATGATGACTTCATAGTTTAGCAGTAACGCATGGGAAGATAAAAATGAACCAGGGAGGGATCAGGTGGCAAATTTGCCATTTTGGGTAAGCATGATTTTATGAAAGGTTTGCATATATATATTTGAACTATTCTAACAATTTGATTCGGTCCTACTAAATCTATATGAACATTATTTTTTTAAAAATCTTTGCATTTTGAGACAGGCAATAAATGCTTTCCAACAATGATCTAATGGACAAATATTAATTTAAGACCTTCTTTAGATGAATATAATCTCCCGTAATTATAGAGTGTATAATAAGATAAAATACTTATTCATTGGTTTGATTTTTAGATTTAATTTTGTGTTAGGGCCCAAGGTTTATATTTAAAGTCATGTTATCAGAAGTTATAATAACCCAAAGCTTTAGCACCTATAAGAAATTACGTTCAAGCCTTTTCTCTTTAGTTTTTATATCAGTATAAACGATCTCCTTGATAGTCAGCACATATCTTAGAATTTTATTAAACTAAAGACATACCATAGACATCTAATAGACGTCTTTATTATGTCTATTAGATGTCTTACAATTGTTGTCATATCAATCTGTAAGCCGGGCAATAGGTAAACTATGATTTACTTTTGACAAAATAAGGTTTTAAAAACAAGTACCCATAGAGACGTCTATTAGACATCACTTAGACCTCCTACAGTCGTCTAATTACGTCCATATAAGAAATCATTAAATTGTATTTAACTAATAACTAGGATAGGTTGATATCTTAACCTAGAGACCTAAACAAAGCATGAAGTAGTTTAGGGTGTCTTCCAAGCAAGACTCCAGATGTTTGGAAATCGATTAGTTGTAAAAATGTTAAGTCTGAAACTATACTATTCTTCAATGGCAAAGTCAAAGTAAAGGCTAGCAAGAAATAGAAACACATCCAGTCTGAAAATCAGAATGACTGCCATAGGAGCCTAATGAAGTAACTAATATCCCTAGTAAACCAGCTCTTAGCCTTTGTTCCTAAGATGTTCCAGATGAAACCCTGGCTTAGTATAAGGCCCTAGCCTTGCAACTGTTTTGGAAATCGAAACTCATTTCAGATTCCACCACTCGCCGAGTCATTTACTGAATGATCTGTAAAAGCATGTCTGAACCAAGTAGGTGTACTAATCATTATAACAATAGTTGATAGGACTTTGAGAAAGGGCTAGCTTTTAATTATAAATTTCGAAGACACCAAATTGACATCTTTTAAATGTCTTACAGACGTCATCAAATAGTTTTATTTATTGATTATCAGTATATTGTTAAATATCATACTATTTATAAACATAGTTGACGTAAAAAATTTTCAATTTATTTAAAAATAAAAGACACCTACTAGACGTCTCTATTATGTCTCGTAGGCGTCATTTTGATTGAACTTCAAAAGAGATTTCATTTAATCAACTGTAAAAGCTATAGCCTTGATTTCAATTGAATAGCTTCGGCTTAGAAGCTGCTAGCATTATGTCATTCATATTATTATACCGCACTACCTGGTTTTCAAAAGTTACTTTCCCCTCCAATCGCGACCGCAATCAATGGACAACTCTTAGATATGACACCTATTGGAATGAAGCAAGGGGTTGTCCCTATCCCTGTCTTAGGAATTACTACCAGACAATAATAGGCATGATCCATTACTTCACATTCACCCAAATGCTATTGCAAACTCCGAAGGCCGAACGGAGAAATGCAATTCTTTATTCCTGACCAATGGGTCTTGACCCAAGAAGGGTAACAGCTCTCGGTTCCCAAAAGGGGAGTCTTGGACTAAAGTAGTATAATTAAATAGATTCTGAAAATTAAGACATCATTAAGACGTCTGATAGATGTCTTAATGATGTCACGATAACCCTAATAGATATTATATACATTTAGAGATCAAGTAATCTAAAAATTATTACAATTACTTGGTTACTAAAATATTAATTCCTTTATTTGACGTCTCAAGGGCGTCTTTTAGACAGACAATAGACATCTTGAATACGTCAACCAATATTCAACCATATGGTCATTACTGTAGGAGGTACTAAAGGAGGAACGGGGAAAACAACCATTGCTACGAACGTAGCTATCTATCTGACACAATTAGGTCGGGACGTACTTTTGATCGATGCCGATGATCAGCAGACGGCCTGGGATTTTTCGACCTTCCGGCACGAAACCCTGGAAGGAAGCCTCGGATACAATCCAATAAAAATGAATGGTGAAACCATTCATACATACATCCGAAATCAGGCTAAACGCTATACGGACGTGGTGATCGATACAGGTGGGAGGGATACTACTTCACAGCGTTCAGCCCTAGTCGCTTCAGACGTGTATTTGATTCCGTTAGTACCGCACATGTTTGAAATGTGGAGTTTGGCCAAGGTTGATCATATGGTACGGGAAATCCATACGTTTAACCCGAATCTGAAAGCGATGGCCTTTCTCAATAAAGTAGAACCGAGATCCATCTACATCGAAGACAGTGTGAATCTGTTGAAACAGGCAACGGACATTGAATACCTAGATGCTCCCTTGGGCAACCGGATTGTGTACGTGCATTCCTCCGTACAGGGCCTGGGGATCGGCGAATACAAACCGCAGGACAAGGCCGCTGCCAAAGAATTTTCTGACTTAATGACGCTGGTCTTGGAAAAAGCCGCACAACCCGTATCGACCAATGGCTAAAAAGAAACCAGGGCTGGCTATGCCTAAAAGCACCGTATTATCAGCGGTTGAGCTGGAAGAACAATTCATTCAGAAAGGGGGGAGTTCGCCTACCATAGTGAGTCCCTTATTAAAAGAGGCTTCAGAACCTGTAGCTGAACCCGAAAGTGAAGATTTACTACACCGTTTTACTTTACGCATGCCTAAAAGCCAGAAAGAAAGCATCGAAGGCGTTATCAACCAAAGTGCAATTCGCAGGCGTTTAGGCATTACGCATTTCATTCTGGAAGCCATCGAAGAAAAACTGGCTCGAGAGAAAAAAGCGAAAGCCAAGAACTAAAGAAAAGAAGCCCAGCTAAGTTGGGCTTCTTTCGTTACTCTAGAATAAAACCAAGGTTGTCGGCCAGCGGCTGAAACGTAGTACGAATTTCCTCCAACCTGGTTGGATGCTTCTCTTGGAAGTACAAAAGTTTCAATCCCTGAATCATACCTGAACCATCCCGGAGTTGTTCAGCGAGGGTATCTACTTGTACATTCAGTTTATTGAAAATAGTTATAGCAATCTCTATGTGTACAGGAATACGTTCTTGCTGACTCAGGGCTTTAACAAAGGTTAAAAAGGACTGGGCTTCGCTTGAGTTCCGCAACGTGTCAACGATTACATCATTGACACGGTTCGCGTACAAGTCCCGAAGCGTATTCCGGGCAGTTTCTGTGGAATCCTCAGGCTTTGGTTTTGGTGAAATATGTACGATAGGTTGAGCTTCTTCTTTTGCTTTTTTGGTTAGGGAAATGGCCAAATCTTTATTCGCGACCACTTTCGTTAAGTAGGCCACTGGATTTTTAATGTCATTCCGCTGCTCCAGATACTTCAAGCCTAGCTCTACATTTGTCTTTACCTGCTCCCGACCGTGTTTATCAATCCAGCTCTGGTAAATGGACTTGGATACGAAATACGTTTTCAGTCGGGTAAATAGGGGATCTTCGAGTTCAGGCGTTTCAGCCGGAGGCTCAAGATCCAATGGATCGGAGTCAATGATACCACTAAGTTCAAGCTCGGGTTTTCCTTCCAATACAAAACAAACCGTCTGCGTAATTCGCTGTCGTTTCACTTCTGTAATATCCAGAATCCGGATATCCGTTTCCCGATTGATTTCCTCCATGCAACGCAAAAGAATCCGGTGTTTGAATTCCGAGTATTTCTTATAAGAATCCTTTGGGACCGAAAGCATAAACCGCAATTCATCGACGCTATACTTGGGATAAGCCGTTTGTTGCCGGAGGCGGTGCTTGAGAATCATGTACAGCTTAATCGAGTAGGGGGAACCCAACTGATTGAGGAACTTCATCGAAATGCTTAGGTATTCACTCTTCAGCTGAAGCAAATACGGCTTTAGGTCCGGATGAAACCGCACCAGCACGTGAGTCTTATCATCTTCCAACAAGGGCTCCGCCTTCTTATCGAGTACGGGAATCGTAATCTTATAGGGTTTACCGTCGATCTCTCCAATACGGGAAAAAGTACGGTGAGATAAATTGAATACAGCCTCGCGGAGCAATTCGTACTGAGTACCGGCGTCGTGTAAGCCATTGTCCCGAATGATTTCGGCAATACTGATCCGCTGCAGGGCAAACTCATCGTCGTCCTTGTGCAGCATCGTCAATAAGTGAAAGAAAACCCGGTACTCATTAATGGAGAAACTACTCTGAGCTTCCACTAGTCCATCCTTGCCCGCTTTGATCTGGACAAACTTTCGGATAGGAGTATCCCTGATTTCTTCAATAAAAAGGGGTTTCGAAGATTTAGCCATAGTTTCCGAGGTTTTTGTCGCCGGGCCGAGGTTCTTGTCGCCGAAACCGAAATTTTTGTCGCCTTGCCCGAGGTTTTTGTCGCCTACTCCGTGATTTTTGTCGCCGAACCATTTGTAATATATTGGTATTCAGACAGTTAATCAGCACCAAAATAGATATCAAAATAATAATCAAATATAAAACAAACTTTGATTAGTTCCGAAATATTTGTCGCCGAAGAAATCAAAAATGATGATATACACTGATATTCAGTATAATTGTTTCTAAATATTAGTTCTAATTAGGACATTGAATGAAATTTGGGCGACAAATATTTCGGAATTGTGATTTTTCCTATCGTAGTTAATTTATAAATTCCATAGGCATATATAAATATTATAACGTTTTGAAAACGTTATAATATTTATATATGAATGCTCAAATAAAGTTTAGTTCATTCTATAAAAAGCTACTAAATATGTAATGCTAAAAATTTGAAGTGTGTTGATAAACACAACATTTATTTAATAAAATGATGAACACCTTTCTTTAACAAATAGTGATCTTCAATCATAAAGCAGAGTCACCAACTTATATAATAGCCATAGGGGTATAGCTTTTTGATATTTTATTCAACCGGAAAATGTCATAAATACATTATTAGTCATTGGAGCTTTAATTTTTACTTGTTTACAGTCCACTGATATATTTCTGTATATAGTAAGAAATAGTCTAGTCAAACCCTATGTGCTAAAAGCTATTTTTCCTATCTTAATTTGAATCAAAATAGTATTCCATCTCCACTTAATTAAATGCAATTCATCAAAGAACCAGAAAATTATAATTAAATAAATTTAAAAATACTATTATTAATTAAAATATTATTTAGTAATAAAGTAAGTATAGTGCCCTTACAGGTATTTGAGTATTGATTTATAAATATGTCTGCTACCCCGTTAAATAAATAATCTCCTAAATTTATATATAGCTGTTAGATACAGCAATAAATTATAATTACATTAGTATTTCTAATATGTCCGCCCATGCTCCATTATCCTTCACCGCTATCTAAGCTTTTAGAAAACTTTAACAGGTTGTCTAAACCTACCTCTGAATTGCTCGCCTCTAAGTTAAAGTTATGCGTTCATGACAAGAATAGTAAAATATTATCAATAGGTAATAATGATAAATACGTTTACTTCGTCATTACTGGTTTAATCAGAAAGTTTTATATTAATAATGGAAAAGAAGTTACTTCCTCAATATTTACTTCAAATGATATTATAATTTCTTTTAATAGTTTTTTCAATCAAACAACTTCTACCGAAGCAATCGAGACAATAAATGAGACTGAACTTTATAAACTACATTATGAAGATTACCTATTCTTGGCTGAAACTAGGCCTGACTTTATTGAAATCATGTCTAATATTACATTAGATCACATAAATTCACTAGAAGATTATAATAAATTACTGAAAATCAAAACTCCATTTGATAGATACAAAATGTTTGAGAAACTATTCCCAAAATATCGGGGAAAATTACCTAACTCAATTTTAGCTTCCTACTTAAATATAAGTTACAGTGAGATAAGTAGAATAAGAGCTAAGATATTAAAATCTTATTATTGAAAATGATGATATTACAAAATGCTTTTTTTGCGTACACGCAAAAAAAATAACAAAATAATGCTATTCCTTTACTTTCAAGAAAGCCCCCTGCCAACGACTAGGAACCGGAGCAGGAGGCTTTTGAGTCAACTTATAACTAATATTAACTTAATTCCAAATCTATGAAAAATTTTTCACAATTAAGTGTATCATGTTTAATTGGCTTAACGATGTTCGCATCTTGTCAAAAAAACATAGAAGATAGTTCTGCTAAGTCACTCACAATCAAAGATTATGCAGAATTTGCTTCTATGGAGGATTTCCAAGCCAAAGTAAAGCAGTTAGAAAACCAATCAATACAAACATTAAGTGCTTGGGAACAACAGGAAGGTTTTGTTTCTCTAAAAACCAGATTTAATCAGGTAGTTGAAGCTGAGGAAGTGAATGGAGATCAAAATAAAGAACCATTAACGACTAAAGAGGCCAAAAAGTATTCCTATGTATACGTTAAAAGTAAGGATGGAGGAATAGAGCCTAATATTCCACTTTGGAGTATGATGAATGTGGTTAATGAAAAAGGAATAGTTAAAATTGGAAAGTATTTTTATCAATATACCTTTGATAAGGTAAAAAATATACCTGATATCGAAGAAGCTGATAATGAAGTAAATTTATTGTTAGAAAATGATGTTAGTAAACCCGAAATAGGTCTAGCTGTGAATGAAATTAAAAGAAGTAGCACACTGAGTAATCCAGGCGGCAAAAGTTTTTACACGGTTGCTAGCCGACAATGTGAAAACACTAGAGGAGATTATAGAATAGTAGGATATGAAGAAGTTATTGAAATTACAGATGAAACCTATGGTTACACTTGTAATCCCACATGGGGTGTTGGCTCAGACGGAAAACCCGTGTGGTCTTTTCCTTGTACTCAAACACTTATGAGTAATGCTAAGTGGTTTGAGATGCAGATAACGATAAGAACGCTAAAGAAACAGATGATTGGAGGGTGGAATAATAGAAAAACTACATTACAATATGGTTATGGAACATGGAAATTATCTCCCGGATCAAATCTTCAACCTGGCTGGGAAAGTGGGAATACTGGAACCATTGTTTACCCATTCCAATTAAATACATATCATAGAATCCCCTCAGAGGAAACTTCAACGTTTGCATTTACAATGATTAAAACCAGAAAATCAGGAACGGATTCAAATATACGTTTTGACCCATCATCTCAACACAATCTGTTTTGGGGAGGCGATTATAATTGTAATTGTACAATTCAATAATTGCCTAGTGATTACATTAATTTATAGTTTGAAGTTAGTGAAAATTATATAGACTATTTATGCCTATATAATTTTCACTAACTTCAAACTATTTTGCAGCTCAAATAAATCTATATCTGTAATTCACTTTATGAGAACTACCCTTTTTTTCATTTTCTTGTTACTCATAAATATTGCTTGTACGAAAATACTAGAAATACCAGGCCCTATCTTTAAACCTAAACCTGTCCTAGTAGGCGTACTACATCCCGATAGTTCTTTGTCCGTTAGATTATTTATGTCGAGAGAAGCCAAAGACACTTCCGGATATAAACCCATCACTTCCTCCACCGTAACTTTTAGCGAGGATAATATCGCCTTAGGAAAGGCCGTACATGCTGGAGACGGGTTTTACGTTCTCACAGTCGAGCCAAAAGAAGGGCATACGTACAAAGTTCAGGCAGAGATTCCAACCTATGGCATCGTTGAAGCGGAAGACTTCTTACCCGCTTTTCCTTCGTATACGGTCACCGTAGGCGACAGAAATTCATTGAATGCCAACTCAAATCCTGACATTACCTTACAGTTCAAAAAAACAGACAAGGCCTATTATTGGATTGGCATCAATGCGACGAAGCTTTCGCACCGAGCCCCCCAAGAATGCCGAAATATCATCAGTACAGGTGGAGCATTGAATTCGGAATGTAAAAAATACTTGGAAAAGGAGAGTAATTATGTCTCTTCACGATCTGCCGTTTTCGATATGTTCAATGGAAGTTTTGATGAGCTGCATAGTTATTATTCGTTTTCAAGCCTTGCCCGACTGCTACCTGAATTTGTAAAAGATTATCAACAACCGGAAGTTACTTTCTCTTTAACAAACCAGGGTGGTTCTTGGACCAGTCCTAGTTCCGCCGAAGAAAACGTCCTTGAATTAACAGTGGCGGGTCTAGCCTTCGATCAATACTTGAAAACTTCCCTATTTTCCTTGGAAAATCAATTAGTCGACTCTCAGGGAAAACTACAAAATCCTTTTGCAGAACCTACTAGTGCTTCCAGTAATGTCAAGAATGGACTAGGCATTTTCGGGGCCCGAAATGGTAAATATATTTTGCTTAAGCTTAATTCAACCTCTAGTAAAAATTAATCAAATGAAATTGATAAGAATTTTCTTCTTATGCCTACTTACCACTAATGCACTAATCGCACAGACGATTTCAGGATTTATTGAAGATGCTTCTTCTGGAGAGCGATTAATAGGAGCCGCTATTAAATTTAATAATCAGGGAGTTATCAGTAATCGGTATGGCTATTTTAGCATAAAAGTTAATGTTGAACCTGTACGGCTAATGGTCTCGTACTTAGGTTTCGAAACTAAAGAGATTGAGTATACGATAACTAAAGATACCAGCGTACTCATTAAGCTACATCCTGTACAGAATAATTTAAATGAGGTAGTTATTACATCTTCGCCTAAACAAGAGCTTTCTTCAATCGATCATTATACCATTCCCCTGGAACTAGTAAAAAAAGCTCCAGCTTTCTTAGGAGAATCGGATCTCTTTAAAACCATCCAGTATTTGCCTGGAGTACAGGCGGGCAATGAAGGTACCGCTGGTATAAACGTGAGGGGCGGTACTCCCGATCAAAATCTGATTTTACTCGATGGAGTACCCGTTTACAATATCAACCACATGTTCGGTTTTTTCTCAGTGATTAACCCCGATGCTGTATCCCACGTCGATTTTATGAAGGGGAGTTTCCCTGCTAAATACGGAGGACGTTTATCTTCTATCATGGATATTGCCATGAAAGAGGGTAATTTGCAAAGCTGGCATGGTACGCTTAGCTTAAATCCGATTGCTACCAGGCTGATGGTAGAAGGGCCGCTGAAAAAGGATGTTTCCTCCATCTTAGTGTCGGGTAGATCAACCTGGATAAACGGGCTAATAGGGCTAGGTACGCTTATCAGTAACTCAGAAAATTCAACGAATTACGGATTTTACGATCTGAATGTTAAGTTGAATTACAAGTTATCCCCAAAAGATCAGCTATATGGTAGTTTTTATACGGGGCATGATGGCTTTCGCAATCAGTTCAAATTTGATAATAGCGTATACAGATTTGGGCTTTCTTGGGGGAATGCTACGGCCGCTTTGCGTTGGAACAGGGTATGGCATAAACATCTGTTTAGTAATACGACAGCCTACTATACCCAATACAATTATAACTTATCCCAGGAGTTAACCAGTGAAAAACGCTACAATGCAACGACTAATTCTAGTATAAAGGATAAGGGAGTCAAGATAGACTTTGATCAGATCTTGAGTAATCAAAACACATTGAAGTACGGGGCTGGATTGGTACATCATACGTTCGCCCCTGAAAACAAAAGTTACCAAAATTCTCGGATGGATTCTACTGCTATGAATACCCCCGTTGAGAGTTTGGAGTGGTCCACGTACCTGGAAGATGAATACTCGATTACGAATAAATTAAAATTAGTCGCAGGCGTTCATTACATGGGACAGCACGTGCAAAAGTCATACTTTCATTCATTCCAGCCCAGAATTAGCCTTCACGCGAACTTAACTTCCCGATCAAAAGCCCAATTCTCTTACAATCGTACCGCTCAGTTTTTGCACTTACTGACGAATTCTTCACTTGGATTGCCCACGGATTTGTGGGTTCCAGCCATACCGAACGTGGGACCGGAAAAGGCTGAACAGTGGGCTTTGGGTTATGCGTTCCAGCTCAATGATTCGTATAGCCTTACGAGCGAAGTATACTATAAAAATATGGAGGGGGTAGTGGAGTATACGGACCTTTCTGCCTTCTTAAGTGCTACGAATATTCCCTGGTATGACCGAGTTACGGTAGGGAAAAGCCGATCTAAAGGGTTGGAGGTGTACTTGAATAAAAGCAGAGGAAAAACGAAAGGCTGGATTAGTTATACGCTATCAAAAACTGACAGAAAATTTGCTAGTTTAAATGAAGGAAACTGGTTTCCCTTTAAGTACGATCGAAGAAACAATTTAGCTATGGTCATCACCCACGATTTTTCTTCCAGCAAAACTTTATCTTTTAACTTCGTTTACAACACGGGTGTTGCTCTAACTCTACCTACTTCCTTTTATGAAGGAGCCTTACCGTCTAATTACGTTCATGATCTCAATAATCCTCTGCTTATTAACTATAAATTTTACCAATCGCTAGGCGATATGTCTCAGCGAAACAATTTTCGGGCA
This sequence comes from Siphonobacter sp. BAB-5385, assembly GCF_002261125.1. Classification (NCBI taxonomy): domain Bacteria; kingdom Pseudomonadati; phylum Bacteroidota; class Cytophagia; order Cytophagales; family Cytophagaceae; genus Siphonobacter; species Siphonobacter sp. BAB-5385. The sequence goes on from NZ_NMPS01000134.1 coordinate 10,615, forward strand.
CCCGCGTATCATCGTATGGATGTAAGTTATAAACTTACCAAGCTTAAAGTCAATGGCACGCGAAGCTGGATTTTTAATGTATACAACCTCTACAACCGACAAAATCCCTACTTCATTTATTACGACCAGCAAAAGCTTAAGCAATTTAGCTTACTTCCTATTCTCCCATCGGTTACTTACCAGCGTGAGTTTTAATATTTGGTGTAATTATCTCTTAGATTAAAGATGTATTTTAACATAATCCATGCTTGTGTAGCAGGACTTTCCAACGCATTAGTCTTCTAGCGAGTCTACCTACAATTTTTTTGTTAACTCTGAGAAGATAATGAGATACCTATTTGCACTTAACTTATAAATGAGTTTCATGGCAAGAGGATCAATAGATCTTCTCTTTACACCGGGTCAAGGTTGATCCGCCTTCGTAGTATGCGATTCTACCAAACTTATTCCCTTTAAAGGCGTTTTTATGAAAAACGCGAGAATGGAAGCATCTACTTTGATGAGTATAATCTTTAATAAGTGGGAAAGTGAATGTTTCAACGGGCCCTGTTCCAATTCAGGGTGCGATCTAGGCTATATTGAAATAACTGACGTTGAAAGCAAAGATTGAGCAATTGGGAGTTAGATGTAAAAGTGCTATTGCTTTCTATAACGTTTTATAAGCGAGCGTTTTGTCAGAGTTACATTAGATAGTATATATAGAATATAAATTATAATAATATCAATAATATGGAAATATTGTAGGGTTTTGCCTAGTTCATATTAATGGGAGATAAAACCTTTTTGTCTTTACAGAAAATTCAGCTCACGTTTGGTTAACTGTAATTTGATTTCGTAGAAGCCAATGTGTAAT
>NZ_NMPS01000135.1:0-18480 GCF_002261125.1 Siphonobacter sp. BAB-5385
CCATGCGTTACTGCTAAACTATGAAGTCATCATTGATGCATTCGCGATCATACGTTGGTGAGTAAAGGTAGGGGAGTGGTCTTTGATCTTCTAAAACAGACATTAGCTCTATGTTAATGAATAGGCTTGGAACGAGCATAAATAATTTAGGTGCTAAACTCCCGTTATTTTCAACGCGGCGATCAATCAGGCTAAGCTAGCCTGAGAAGGAGCGGAGAAGTCATTAGCTCATACACTCAAATCACATTCTACATGCCTTTAGCATACGGTCACAAAGCTTATGCCCGCAGTGGTGATGAAGCCGATGCCGTCGGAGCCAGGTAGTTGCTCTACGTGTTTTTGAAACCCGGCCTCGCTCGTAAGGCAAAAAAACACCTCAATCGCCGGCTCCGCCGCTCGGCTTATGATTTGATCCAAGAGCAATGAAAAGCGAGCTCCGGTGCGTCCCTAGCTCGCTTTTCAGTTTTTTACTTCTGCTCCAAACGAATACTTCCCTTGACTACCTGATAGTTTTGTCTCGTCATAAAGAGGCTCCCATCGGTTTGGATCTGAAAGTACTTTTCATGCAACTGCTGGCTGAGTGCTCGAGCGGCTTCTTGCTTCCAGGTAGCCCGCTGTTGATACGCGTCGTGAAGATCATGGCCGAATAGAAGCATTCCTAACACGCCTGCTAGAATCGTAATACCCATAAGGGGGCTAAAGTAGGGGTTTGCCGCTAGCGTCACCCAGAACGCTTTCCAGGTACTCATCCGCTCCACGGAAGGTGGTTGGTAAACCTTGAGTTTGATGCTAGCTTCTACTTTCGCTGTCATTGACTTTTCAAAGGCCTCCATGCTAGCTTTTAAGGCAGTACCTAGTTTCTGCGTGCTCAGGGTATTGGCTTCCACTACCGCTAAAAAGGGAATCAGGGCGTCATCGATGTCTTCTTCATGAATGCCGTACTTTTGAGCAACCCGGTGCTTAAACTGTTTCTTTTCTTCTCGGGTCATAGCGGTAGCTCATTGATCTCCCGCATCACTTTCTTGTACTGGATCCGGCCGACTAGGCCCAGACTGGATACATCGCCATTGCCCGAAAGCAAAGCTAGAATTTCGCGGCCCGACTGCGAGGAGCCAATCTGACCAAAGCAATAGGCCGGGGAGCTTTGACTCAGGGTTTGCTTAGTCTGTTGAGCCGTTTCTTCAACCTGAAACGTACCCGCGTTTACTAAGGCCGAAAGCGGGAAGACGTCCTGATTGACTTTCTTTAGAGTTAGAAAGTAGTTCATCGTCGCTGTGAAGGCATCTTTTCCCGCCAGGATGACGTGAAAGTGAACCGCTAAGGATAAGGCATCGAGCTCTTCTTTGATGATCGAAGCTTCGAGTTGGTGAGTCAACAGCATTAAGAACTCTTCGCTTTCCGGAGCTCCAAGATACTCGTTTCATACTTTTTGGACTGGGCAATGACTTCAAAGAGCTCTAGGATTTTTTCCCGGTCTAGTTTCTTTTCGGAGTCTAAGATGGCAAAGGACTTGATGCGGTCAGCTCCGACAATGGACGAGAGCCGAAGCGAGCTGGTGGCCGTCGAGTTATCCAGATCAATAAAGACGGTGGAGGTGTCTTCCTGGTGTTTTTGGGCGAGAAACCAGGTCAGTAAACTCTTGCCCACGCCTCCCTTGGACTGGAGGATGCAGTGAATGGTTTTCATGCGTTAGGTTGGTTTAAAAAGAAAGGCAGTAGTTAAAAGAATATAATCGATTAAAAAGGCGAGTCAGTAGAGGCTCGTACTTAATCCAGTGAGAAACCCGAGGGTTTGCGGTGGGAGGGGTCTTCCTTGGCCCGCAGTTTGTCTAAAGCTTCTGCTAGTGAATCAAGCTTCAGTGTCGAAACAGGAGAGTTGGAGGTAGGGGAGGGATCTATTAAAACAGACGGAGCAGGCGTAGCCTTCCCGGTTTTAGGATGCAGACGACGCTTTAGGTTGTAAAGGTTCTGCTCGTTTAAAACGATGCCTAGTTCATCCTTAATCTGCTCACACATGATGCTCGCGGGAATATGAAAAAGCGAATCTCCATAATACGCAGCCAGCACATCAAAGCGGCCTTTGAGGTTCCGCTCAAAAGCCATTCGTACATACTTTTTCTCCATATTAATTAATAGCGTAGTAAGCATTTTTTAGAGCAGGTACACCACTACTATACAGCAGATCTACCACCAGTATCGCTCAAACTACCAAAATAGAACCTAAATACGACTAAAATAGAAAGATACATGAGCAAAAATAACGTAATGTTAATGTACTTAACAAAAAAACTTCCGCTAGTATTGTAGAGCATAGGAGAGCAAGCCATAGCAAATGTTCCACATTTGCCACCCGTTCACTTAGCGTTCACTGGCTTGTTGGGGCTAGAGCCCCAAACCCCCGGCGAGACCCTGAAAGGGTCCGCCGCTCGTAAAAAAAGCGGAAGTGAGTTTAAGTCATAGGTTAAATGAGCAGTAGCGTAAAATGAATAGAAGAGAATAATGGAAACAGTCAAAGAAAAGAAAGGTAGAAAAGCGGTGACTCGCACGGTGGGCCTGAGAGCCCGGGTTACTAAAGAGGAGTATAGCCGGATTCAAAACCGGGCGATTCTTTCGGGCATGAGTGTCTCGGAATACATCCGGCAAACCGCCCTAGGAGCTCCCATCTACGAGGTGCTTTCTAAAGAGGAACGGCAAACGCTGACGGGTCTGTCCCGCAATCTTAATCAACTCATGGCCTTTGCTCACAAAGGCTACGTGCACGCTAGGCAGGTGGAAGAAGTGTTAGCCGCCATCAAGCAGGTACTCAAAAAGTAGGGAAAAGAAGTAGATAACCACTAGAGCCGATGATTGCCAAGACCAGCTACGGAAGCTCCTTTAAGGGAGCCTTGCTTTACGGAGAGGGGCAAGATGAAAAGGGCAAACGAAAGCCCGGAAAATCGGAGCTTTTGCATACCGAGAACCTGGCTTCTTTGGACGCCAGGGGAATGGCCGAAGAAATGAAAGCGGTGGCTAAAAACCACCGGGTGAAAGTACCCGTGATGCACACGAGTCTGAGTTGGAAGCCGGGCGAAGCGGTCACCAGCGAGCAGATGAGAAAGGCGAGTCTATTGTACTGTGAGCAGATGGGAGCTTCGCCCGAAGAGCACCAGATTGTCATCTTTCGTCACTTTGATCAGCCGCACCCGCACTGTCATATTTACATCAACCGGGTGCCGCTGGATCGGGGCAATGCGGTGGCTCAGTCCAATGACTACCTCCGAAACACGAAGGCGTGTCGGGAGATCACTCGGCAGCTGGGCTTTGAAAAGCTGGAGGAAAAGAAGACAAGCAAAGGATTAGTCAAAGAGCGAAGCCCCGAAGCGAATGCTGCCAAACAATGCATTCATGAGTCAATCAAGCTTGCTTTACGTACAACGAACGTGAAAAGCTTTGTGGAGCTGAAAGAGGAGCTTGAAAAGACAGGGATCGAAGTCAAGCTCATGGAGAACAAGAACGGGGTGTCGGGCATCTCATTTCGAGCACAAGGCTTTGCCTATAAAGGCCAGGACGTCAACTTCAAGACCGCTGATCTGAAAAAGCAGCTCGAAAAGAATCAGCTGACCGAAGAAAGTAAGCAAACGCTTACCCTAAGCAAAGGGTTACGCATCTAGCCAAGCCTGCACGGGTTTTCTCGGGGGGGGAAACGGTAAAGCATGCGATAAGAGTTAAAGAGCTACCTTAACTCATCTTACCGGTAATCATCGGTACGAGATGAAATGAACGGTTTACCGGGCATCTGCCGGACATTCTCCGGAGCAAGACCGGTTTACGCTTTCACTAGCAGTCGAGTCCCTGAAGTGAGTGAAACGCTGGATCAAGAAAAAAGAATGTAATTGATTATCAGGAATTTAACGTGTGGCGGGGAACCGAGCCTTAGATAAACCCAAGAAAAAGGCTAGTCTCCAGCCAACTCATACCGGTAAATCCCGGGATTTACCGGTAGAATGCTTTTCCAGGCATTCCTCGGTAAATGCCCGAGAAATACCGGTTTTCTTTTAGGGATGAGAGCCCTTTTTCTAAGGAAACAAGGTAAGACGATACTCTCGGTGATTGCCGAGAAACAATCAAAAGGATTGGCAGACGGCAAGCCCTGGTATTTTCCGGGCCTATACCGGTGTAGGTCCGGGAAATACCAGGTGTTCACCGGCGAGCTAAGCAAGAGTCAATTCTATTGTTCATGGCCGGTATAGACCCGATAAACGCCGACCATCGGATCACGTGCGGATACGCCTTTTAAAACCGATGATTAGATTTGAATGAAGCTCGGTAGTTACCGAGTGCCTGCCGAGCAGTGCCCGGTACAGCGTCCGGGAAATACCGGGTAGTATCCAAGAAGGATCCTATTGTAGGGGTAGGCTTCTAGGCGTTTGAATCAAGAGATCATGAAGTCTTATAGGATGTCCCAGTAGTTGCGGCAAATATCGGTAGGAATGAGTAAACGCTTTTCTCGGTATTTACCGGAGTAATCGACTAAGCTTGTCTAGTAGAGTAATGGATCGATCGAAGAAGTAGATTGCTTGGCGATGGATAAGGAAAACGGTTGAGCTGCTTTTAAAATAGGTCAGCAAGTAAGGATTTACCTCTTATATCATTTTATGAAAGAACGTCTAACAAATGTAAAATTTAGTAGTTTAATAATTTTATCTTATATCAAAATTGCTTTCATAATAAATGATTATGAAAACCTTATATTTTCCATCAATTTTCTGAAATCATAAAAAATGAGTGATACTATAATCTCAATCTATAAGACAATGGACAGTATAACTTATAATTATAATGGTGTTCATGAAACATTAACTAGAATTTATCATTACATATTCTTCTCTTTTTTGTTTTCTGTTTGCAAATCGCAAACAGAAAACAGTGTATATATTTGTAGAACTATGGAACATAATGGAATGAGACCTCAGGATATTCCTATCCTCTTGAAAGTGTTACTCAAAGAAGGTGAACCTTGGCAGTATCGAGATTTGAGTGTTGCTTTGGATATTAGCTTATCCGAAATTTCCCACTCACTCAAAAGGAGCTCCCTAGCTGGCCTTTACCAAGAGGACCGGAAAAAGGTGGCTCGCCAAAGTCTTTTCAAATTTTTGCAGCATGGTCTCCGGTACGTATTTCCGGTACATCCAGGAGCCCTGGTTACTGGAGTTAAAACCGGGCATTCACACCCTTACTACAAAGAGAAGTTCATTAGTGGCCAAGAACTGGTTTGGCCTTATGAGGGTGGGGATACTCGCGGACAATCCATCAAACCTTTGTATTCAGGAGTACCAGCCGCCGCTCAAAAAGATGAAGTCCTATATAAGCTATTGGCAAGTATTGATATACTTAGAATCGGACAATCCAGAGAAATAGCTGCGGCTACATCTGAATTAGAAAAATATATCTTATGAGTCATCACCAAAATGTAACGAGAATCAAGGCGGTTCATCAGGCTTTAGAGGAGCTAGCAGGCGAAGTAGTTTTTGTAGGTGGAGCAACCGTCTCTCTCTATACAGATAGACCCGCGGAAGAAATTCGTCCTACAGAAGATATTGATATACTGATTGAACTAGCCCATTACAATGAATACGCAGCAGTTGAAGAGAAGCTTCGTAAAAAGGGATTTGCCAATGATACCGAATCTGGGGTGATCTGCCGCTACAAAGTTCAAGGCATCATTGTCGATGTAATGCCTACTTCTGAAGCTATCTTAGGCTTTAGTAACCGATGGTATTCCGATGGTTTTAAGCTGGCAATGCCCGTTGCTCTAGACGAGAGGATTACCATTCAAATTTTTAATCCACCTTATTTCTTAGCTACGAAGCTGGAAGCATTTAAAGGCCGTGGCAATGGAGATGGCCGCTTAAGCACTGATTTTGAAGATATTGTCTACGTGTTAAACAACCGAAGCACTATTTGGTCAGAACTACAGTTAACTCAAGATCTGATTCACGAATATCTGAAAGAAGAGTTTACAAGACTTCTCGGGAATCGTTACTTAGATGAGTGGATTAGTGCTCATATCGAATACGCAGAACGAAACAGAGTTTCATTAATTATTCGTTCTATGGAGGATTTTGTCAATAATAAAACTTAATCAGTTTTATCATATCCGCTTAACAGATCAAGTAAGAGTAGCTAAAATTTAATCGAATTGAGGATAATTTTCCTAAAGAGTTAGTAATTTGAAGGTCATTTTAAGATAACTATCATTTTTTGAACTAACACTTAGCCCAACACTAATTACTGATCATGAGCTTTACTCAATTAAAACCCCGCCAGGTTATCAATAAAGCTTTTCTCAAAGTAAAGCCTAATCGAATTGATATTGAAAAATTTAAGAACCACTTAATTTTAGTATTAGATCAAATCCATGAACTAGAGTCCGAGGAATTTCATAAAAATATTGTTTCTAGGTTTCTGGAGACTACCTATTAATCGCCTAATCATTACATCAACACAAAAGGATATAATGACTTAGTAATTCATAATGGCAATAATGCTTATAGTTCAGTTGGAGTAATTCTTGAAATCAAAAAGCCTACTAACAAGGCAGAAATGCTAAAACTAGGCCAGCTCAACACAAAGGCCTTTCAAGAGCTATTACTATATTATCTAAGGGAGCGAATAACTGCTAATAACCTAGAAATCAAGCATATAGTTGCTTCGAATATTTATGAATGGTTTATTTTTGATGCCAGTACGTTCGAACGAACCTTTGCTCAGAATAAGAGACTTGTTCAAAAATTTGTTGATTTTGAAGAAGGTAGGCTAGGGGATCGGAAAACAGAATACTTCTATAAAGAAATTGCTGAACCCGCTTTGGCCTCTATTCAGATTGAAGTACCATTTACTCATTTTGACATACGGGAATACGATAAGCCGCTACGTAATCAAGATAAACAAGATGATCATAAATTAATCACGTTATATAAACTTCTTTCACCTGAGCATCTACTTAAACTACCCTTTACTAATGATAGTAATTCCCTTGATAAAGGCTTCTATAGCGAATTACTGCATATCATTGGCCTGACAGAAACAAAGGAGGATGGTAAAAAAGTCATTACGCGTAAGAAACAAGGCGAACGTAACAGGGGATCTCTACTTGAAAATGCGATTAACCAGATTGATAGTCTAGACAAATTATCTCGTTTTGAGAAGCCTAGCCAGTTTGGTCTCACTAGTGATGAACGCCTTTTTAATGTAAGTCTTGAATTGGTAATTACTTGGGTCAATCGTATTCTTTTTCTTAAACTACTTGAAGCTCAACTCATAAAATATAATTCTAGATATAGTCACGCCAAAAAAAGCGACTCCACTTATTCTTTTCTTAATACTAATAAAATTAAGAATTACGATGATTTGAACAGTCTGTTCTTTGAAGTACTAGCTCGTAAACCAGAAAAAAGAGATGAAGAATACAAAAAGCTTTTTTCTACCGTACCTTATCTTAATAGTTCTCTATTTGAGCCCACTGACATCGAGCATATTACCATATTTATCAGTAACCTTAAAGATGAATACACTTTACCTATCTTATCTACTACTGTTTTAAAGAATAAAGAAGGGAAAAAACGTTCAGGAGATTTAAATGCGTTAGAATACTTTTTCGAGTTTCTTAATGCCTACGAATTCAGTGGGGAAGGGGCTGAAGAGATTCAGGAAGATAATAAGACTCTAATCAATGCTTCAGTGTTAGGTCTGATCTTTGAAAAAATCAATGGTTACAAGGACGGATCATTCTTTACTCCTGGCTTCATTACAATGTATATGTGCCGGGAAACGATCCGGCGAGCAGTTATTCAGAAGTTCAACGAAATTAAGGGATGGGAGTGTGCGGATCTAGATGAGTTGTATGATAAAATCGAAGATAAGCTAGAAGCCAATCAAATTATTAACAGCTTGAAGATATGTGATCCCGCAGTAGGTTCGGGACACTTTCTAGTATCCGCTTTAAATGAGATTATTAGTATTAAAAATGATCTAAAGGTATTATTTGACCGGTCTGGTAAGCGAAGACTACGCGATTATCATATAGAAGTAGTAAACGACGAGCTAATCATTACGGATGAGGAAGGTCAGCTTTTTGAATATAATCCTAATAGCACTGAAAGTCAAAGGGTTCAAGAGACCATTTTCCATGAAAAACAGACCATCATTGAGAATTGTCTATTTGGCGTTGATTTAAATCCTAATTCAGTAAAGATCTGCCGTTTACGTTTGTGGATTGAGTTGTTGAAGAATGCTTACTATACATCTTCGCCTGCAGCGGCCCTATATGAAAGGTCTTTAGAAACCCTGCCTAATATTGATATAAACATTAAGTGGGGAAATTCCCTTGTAAGTCGCTATGCACTGGATGCGGACTTAAGTCAGGCACTAAAAAAGAGTAAGCTATCCATCAATAATTATAAAGCAGCGGTACAAACGTACCGTAATGCAGAGAATAAAGAGCAGAAGCGGGAAATGGAACAATTGATTAATAAAATAAAAAGCGACTTCCGGACCGAGATAACCAATAATGATCCTAAGAAAAAGAAACTATCTAAGTTGACTGGAGAACTATATAATAGTTCTCAAAATCAGTTGTTTACGCCTAGTAAAGCTGAAGCAAAACTAAATAAGCAGAAGCAGGAAAAGCTTAAAAAAGAAATAGAACAGCTCACCGCATATATAGAAGAGGTAAAGAATAATAAAATGTATGAAAATGCTTTTGAGTGGCGATTCGAGTTTCCAGAGGTTTTAAATGACGAAGGTGATTTCATTGGATTTGATGTAATGCTTGGAAACCCACCTTACATGCAATTACAAAAAATGGGTAATGAAAGTATCAATCTTCAAAAAATTGGTTATCAAACTTATGAATCAACAGGAGATATCTACTCATTATTTTATGAGAATAGTTGGAATGTTCTCAGAAGCAGAGGCATTTTGTGTTTTATCACATCTAATAAATGGATGAAAGCCGCTTATGGTAAAAGTACAAGGAAATTCTTTAGCGAGGAAACAAACCCCATACTGCTAGTTGATTTTGGAGGACAAAAAATATTTTCATCTGCAACAGTAGATACTAATATAATTCTATTTTCAAAAGACAAAAATCAAGGTAACACTATTGCTTGCATATTAAGAGAAAATGCGTTGGATAATCTGCGAGATTATATAACAAACCATTCCACTATTAATAGTTTTTTAACGGAAAATAGTTGGATAATTCTATTAGGGATAGAATTAAGTATTAAATCAAAAATTGAAGCAAACGGTAAACCTCTTAAAGACTGGGATGTCAATATATACAGAGGTATCCTCACTGGCTATAATGAGGCTTTTATCATTGACGGCAAGAAGAAAGATGAGTTGATTGCTCAGGACCCTAAAAGTGCCGAAATTATACGACCGTATTCCTTAACCAAGAGAATACCCTCATGTTATTCCGTTTCAGGCAAAGTCTTCTCTTGATTAGGATGACCTGACAAAGATAAATCATTTTTGCAACATTGTTGCAAAGCGGCCATTCTTTTCCAGCTACTGGCGAACCATAGGAGTATCCACGCGGATAGTGAAGAAGTGTACTACACGCTTCGTAACGAAACCGCAGTCGTCATTCCCGCCAAACCCCCGGTGGAGTATCAGCATTTTGCTCCCTTTGAAAAGCTGGAATGGAAGCAGTTTATAGCGAATTTTAAAATAAGCTCGCCGATATTCCGGTTTTCACTTCGCCTGGCCGTGACCTGTTTTTTGTTATATACTGCCAGGTATTTGCCCTAGGCCAGTACAGCTATTGAATATTGATTACCGTGGTGGTGATCATAAAACCCGCATTCAGTCTCACCCGGGAACGAAACGTGCAACGGCTGATTGGTACTTTACTGGGGATCGTCATCGCCCTGTGCCTGCTGCATTTCGTTACAAACACGGCACTACTCCTTGGGTTGGCGTCGGTGTTTCTGCTCATTTATTTTACCTTCAATCGCATCCACCACCTCCTGAGCGTGATCGCGCTGACGCCGTTGGTCATCACCCTCCTATACGTTTACGGGAATAGTGGATGGGGCTTCGTTCTCGAACGAATGTACGATACACTGATTGGATGCGCCATTGCCTTTGGAGCCACGTATCTTTTCCCCTCCTGGGAGTCCATTCGGGTACTTTTTCTATGCAGAGAATTGCTGAAATTCAATGTACAGTACCTGGGAAAACTCGAGGATGCGCTTCGTGGGGAACCTACCAATGTGACGGCCTACAAACTGGCCTGGAAGCGTGTTTACCTGGGCCAGGCCAACCTATCGCAATCTTTTCAGCGAATGCTCATAGAACCCGGCAATCAAGCCATCATTTCTAAATACATGTATCATTTTCAAATGCTGAATCATATACTCAGTGCTAATATCGCTTCACTTTTCAGGTCCATCGCCGTCGGGAACCAACGGGTAGATCCGGGTCAGATAAAGGCAGTAAAGGACGTACTCGTTCAAAGTTTGCTTTATCTAGATCCTTCACCGAACGAGGGGATCTCAGACGATTCGGAAGAAAGAGTGAAGGAGATCCTCGATGATGCTTCAGAAAAACACCAAGATCCGTTTTTTTTGTTGAATAAACTAAGCGGGCAAATCAGGGTTTGCTGCCTGGAACTTCGGGCCCTACTGGTTTGAGTAGCCGGGTGTCCCAATCCAGTGTTGAGGATTAGGGGATATAGGAACCAATGACCTGTTTCCTGCGTATACATTCCTCCTAATCAATGCCAGGAAGGCCTCTATCTGCAAGACGTTCAGCAGATAGAGGCCGATTCATTATCTGAGGCTTCGAAAAGTTCAGATTGCGATTTCTTTTTTTGGGTTTACCACTGACGAGAGGGGTTCCGAAACATACCTTCCAAAACTCTTTTCAGCATCAACCCGGATGGACTTACAACCATTTAATTTGGTTATTCAAAACCATAAACGGTCGTTGAGTAGTAGTGGGCTCCGTATCACAGACCAGATAGAGGGTATTGGAAGAAACCTGAGGAAAGGTAAGTACGCCTTGTCTGGCCGTAGCAGTCCTGGCAAACGACCACTTCCCATTCCAGTAAAAAAGGTTGTAGGTTTTACCTTCAACGGGGGCAGAACGTACGTGACCCCGGGCTATCCTGGCAAAAGCTTTGACATTCCACTCCTTCTTTGCTACATCCATTTGATCAAACTCAATCGACTGCATGCGATTTAAAACAATGTCAATTTTTTTACTGGACGGTTGCAGGAGTATAGGTTTACCCGCAGGCGTCAAATAAAAGGGCAGGATCGTTGTTTCCGCGGGGCTTTCACCGTACGTCGACACGCAGTACAAAAGGTCCCTGGCGAGGTTTGAAAACAGATAGGCATCCTCTTTTCGTTCCGTAGCCATCACGGGAACCCATTTGCCGTCGTTGTAATTATTGATGTAAACAAGTTTCGGTTCACCATTGATCTGCGGATTCGTGAACGTTATGTCACTGACGGGCAGGTATTGAGCGGTGACATCAATCATTCGGGAATTCACCGACATGGGCAAAAAGTAATTAAGATGCCCGTATTTGTAGTAGGGCGTTTCCTTCTGGGCCGAATACACGTACCGATAAATTTTGCCGGGTTTTCTATACGTGGAATACGGGCTATTCTCGCCGTCTTTGATCAAATACAAAGGTTCGTATTTTCCAATGTTAGCTTCGGCACCTAAAAAAGGTATACTCACGTCATGGGCCAGAACGAGGCTGTTCCAGACATGCGATCCGGGCATGTTACCCCAAGCGGGCGTAAAGTCAATGGATACCGGAACCCCAAACGCTCGTAACGTATAGGCAGCTATCGTAGCCATGGAAACACAGGTGCCTTCCTTCCCATGCGTTATATGGCTGTAGGTTAACGTGTCTTCCAGCTTGTTGGTGTAACTAAATTTAAACCAGGATTTTAAGGAATCGTTAATCCGGTTGCAGCTGTCGACCAAAGCTGACGTACGGGTGATGCCGGAAAAGGAGTGTTTGTGGTACTGGTGCCAAACCTGTCTCCGCCAGGTATGAATGTTCGCAGAGTTTACCCGATAGGGTAATACAAATTCCTTGAATCCATTTTCTGAAATTAAACCGTTTTTGATTAGTTCATTCGAGGATTGATAGGCATCCTCAATGTTACTCAGAATAATGTCATCATTCACTAGTTTCCGGTCCTGACCAATGGCTGTTTTGCTCAGTACATGAATCAGGCCCTCCATGTTTGATTTAATGAAATGATAGTAGCTTTTCTTAACTTCATGCGTCAGGCTAAAATCTGGACTACCAAAGGTACTGGATGGATCGGCGGTTAAATGACAGCCGGCAGCGGTAGTTAATAAAAGAAAAGCAATGATCTTATTTTTCATAGAATCGTTTTCTGGTAGAATAGCTAAAAAGTAGTTTTATTTCTAACGACATTAACTTTATTGTTAAATAGAAGCAGACAGGTAGCCTGAATTCGTATGTCTTCAGCATTAGTATTGTAAAGCACTAAATTTTTCCCGTTTTTCAGTGAAAACGAATAAGGAGTGGCAGGTAAGATAGTCACCTGATGGCCATCATACAGAGCGTAGGCATGGGTGCTGGAATAATTCCGGACGCGTACCTTTACTTTAGAATTATGAATGGATTCAAATTGAATTTGCTCTTTGGATGATAAAAGGGTTTGACCCGTGGAATACATTTTACACGAGGTAGTCATGCCTATCATGCACACGATCAGGAACGCATTGAAAACCAGTAAAAGATTGTCGTTTTTCATAAGATTACTCCATTATTTTAATCGGTCAACCGCCTCTTTACTTTCAGACTGATCTTTATCTTTCGTCTTTACCTGTAATTTTCCAAAACTCCACGCAATAGTTAATCGCAACGTTTGAGCATCATTGTACGTGCTGGTTTGATAGGAAAGATGATTATAAAGCGCCCGCTCCGCCCTTCTATCGCTTTTAAAAACGTCCGTGAAAAATAAAGTGAAGGTTACATTCGGTTTATCTAATTTCTTTTGTAAAGCCAGATTCACACTGGAATAGTTGAAATGTTTGAAAAAGCCATCACTCATCGTATTCATGTAGTAAAAATTGACTTGTGCCACCCATTTGTTTTTCAGAGAAAACGCCGTCAGCAGCCGAAAATCTACGAGTGGAGTTGAGGCTTCCTTTGCAACCTTTGTATACTGAGCGTTGTAATAAATGACATTGGATGAGCCAATAATTTTTAAAGGCTTAAGGGGATTGAGTGAAACATTGAAATTAGCGTAGTAAGCCTGGGCATTGAAATTGTCATACTGCTGATACAGGCTTCCCTGGTGATCGGGTAAGACGATGGTGCTAATAAAATCTTTCAGGTATTGAAATCCCACCGAAGAAGTAAAGAAGCTATTGTTGCTCCAGGACAAATCCAGAACGTAATCCTTTTGTGGTTTAATGGATTGATTGCCCCGGAAGTTAGCCACGGAGTTATCCGTAAATCGTTCAAAGGGATTTAACTGGTAGTAGTCGGGCCGCGTGAAGGTGTTTTTGTAACTGAGGCTCCAGACATTCGCAGGACTGCTGTTCCATTGAATTAAAAAAGAAGGAAACAGATTGGTCCAGTTAAGGTTAGATTTTGCCCCGGTCGTGACATTTTTTGAAATAATCTGATTGTTCTCGAGGCGTAAACCCAGTCGATAGTAAACATTTTTAACCTCTTTACTCCATTCACTAAAGACTGCATAGGTATGCTCATCGTAGTTAAACCGGGAGCTAGCCAGTAAATTCTTTTCGTTCGTCAGGAAAATTTCATTCTGGTCGTTCAACTGGTTTTTAAAAAACCGGATACCACTCAAGAATTCACCGTTCCCTATATTCCGGCTGTAATGAATGGTTCCTACCACCGTTCCGAGCTTTTGCGGGAAAATATCCAGGTAAGAACGCGTTTGACTTTCTTGCGAACGTACGAAGAAATCAATGGTTCTGGTGTTCGTAAACGATTTGTTATTTTTAAAATATTCTACCTGTAGTTTAAGATTTTGTGTGGTCGAATCCCAGCTTAGCTGATAACTACTCTGAACGAAAAAATTCCTTGCCTGAGTTCTGGAATTAGATTGGAACGAAAAAATGGAATCATTTTCCTGCAATCGTTCCAGGGCAGGAAATCCATTTGTGGAGTTTACCGTAGTGTTAGACGGACTGGAATTTAGTTCTGAATACACACTCAGTACACTTTTCTTACTAAGCTTACTGCTGAACTGACCGTAAATTCGCTGGTGGTCGATGGTATGATCCGAACGTTGATCCACCTGCCAGGGGTGGCTTTGACGATATAGCGTTGAAATGTCTTTGGTTTCTCGTTGGGTGCCGCGATTATTGGAATAGCCGATTTGAATATCGGAATCGGAATTTTTAATGTCCAATCGGGTGGAAAACGTGTTTCTAAGAAAAGTAGCTTTTGCTAAAGCATTCGTGAGGGTAACTTTGACGCCTTTCTGATCGAAATCTTTCGTTTTAATGGCAATGACCGTAGCTACATCGGCGGGATAATTACTAGCCGGATTGCTGATCACTTCGATACGACTGATACTGGAGGCTGGAATGGATTGCAGGTAATCTCTCAATTCATTGCTAGTCATATATATTCTTCGATGATCGATATACACAACGGTTTGCTGATTCTTTACGCTGATGTTCCCAGTATCAAAGGTCTGGACCGAAGGCGTGGAGCTTAGCATACTCCAGAGGTCACTGGTGGTGGCCAGGGGACTTTGAGCAACGTCAATGACCAGATTGCCTTTCCGGATTTGCAGGTACGATTTCGCTTTCGTGACGACCACGGATTTCAATTCATGCTGATCCGCCGTCAGGACTAAGGGTGTCCGCGACGTATATTCATTGAGGCTAAGCAACGTATCCAGCTTCTGATAACCCATGAAGGTGACACGGATCGCATACTGACCTTCGTGAGCCAGATTCAAGCGGTAGGTGCCATTCGTGTCCGTTTGAAAAGTAACGAGGGGTTGGTTGTTTTTAAAAATCGATACGTAGGCGAAGGGGAGTGGTTCGGCGGTATGTTTATCCCGTACACTAACGTCCGTGCGAATTTGTGCGTGTATGGAACTGGATACAAACAGCAATAGACTCAGTAAGGATACTAATACATTCATGCTACTTCTCTTTAGGTAATTGCGTTTTTAATGCCCAGGCTCTGGCCTTTATCTCCCGGACCAATTTTGAATCTATTTTAATGGGCATCTCGATAATCTTATTGGCTAGCTTTAAGGCCTGCGCATCATCCTGCTGATTCGTGTAAAGCATCATCAATCGATAGCGCGGGTAAAACAGCTTGGGTACCAGGAGGGAGGATTTAAGGTAAGCGCTTTCGGCTTCGGAGAGGCTATTCAATTTTTCATAACATTCGCCCAGCAAAACGTACAGGTCGTAATGGCTGGAGTAGGCGGTTGCCTGGTTTAGTAAGGAAATGGCCCCGGGGTAATCTTTCGTCAGGTATAAATTCCGGGCAAAATCCTTGAGAACCAGGGGATCATCCGACAGTTCGGGCATCACACTCGTATACAGCCTTTTGATGGCTTCTGCGTTCAAGGCCTGAGCGGGTTTCGATGAAGCAATAAGGTGCCACCTCATCACGGCATTGTACCGATAGATCAATCCACCACTGACGACTAATGAAACGATACTTAAAGCAATGAAGACTACTTTTTCATTGGCTCTAAAAACAAAACTATGGGTTTTCTCTGCCGAGATCATTCCAGTAACACTGAACAGAAAGATGAAGACGATGATCATCGTTTCGCCTGGATACGAAAAAAGTCCCAGTACGAATAGCCCCGCTAATGAAAGGATAAACATCAGGGATGACTTACGATTGGATCGTATCCGTTTAGTTAGGTTCGCCAGCAGGAGAATGAATAGTAAGCCCCCAAACAGACCCCCTTTCAGCAACAAATCCATGTATTCGTTGTAATTGACGTTTACGTACGCCGAAAGAAGCTCAGCGTCTGGATTCGTATGGTTTGCGAAATAAGTTGACTGGTGATCGTTGTAACATTTGTCAAAATTTTTGAAGCCAATCCCAAAGAACGGTTGATGTAGGATCAGTTCGAACTCCCGTTGCAGGATAAACCACCGGCCGGAGGTGGAATCTGCTTTTATAAACAGTGCTCCAGCAACAAGGAGGGTAAAACCAACCACCAGTGATGAAATCAGGATCGTTAATTTGCGTTTTGATAGCTTCGTGCTGAAAACACCCGTTGCCTGTAAGACAAGGAGTAAGCCCACTAGTGACGTGGCAATAAACGCAGTTCTCGAATAGGAGTGAAAGGCAATCAGATAGTATGTTAAACCGCTTGATGCTGCGAAAAAGCCGACTTCATACAGCGGACGTTTGTTTTGCCGGGCCACTACCAGCGAATAGGCCATGAAGGGAAAGATAGCCGCCAGAACATTGGCAAACACCGCTCTATTTCCAAAACTGCCCAGCAGGATCTGCCCCTGCATCAGCTGCGTGCCCGCAATGACAGCTTCGGAAAAACCGATCAGAGTCAGGAAAGTAATGACCCGACTTACTAACAATTTATTTTGATAGTATACTCTTAAAATGACGTACAGCAGGGCACATATGATCACTGTATAGTAATCACTAATCTTCGGAGCTGTAAATGATTTTAAATAAATGTTTAGGGTAACGTATAAGAAAAAAAGGCCCGCCAGGATATCCGTAGAGGTGATATGAAATACGTTTTCAGGGCGAAGATTAAATGCTTTGTAGGTATAGGCTAACACGAGTAGCGTTGGTAAAGCTATCGCTGGAAAAAGATACGTATACGAAAAAATTGGATTCATCACTTACGATTATCGTTAGGACTGAGATCTAAAAAGGCAGTTAAATTGAGTATAATCATGAGGGATGAAAAATAGTAGAGGCCCAGGCAAAGCAGAATGCCCAGGTGCATGGAACAGACTAATAGTAATCCAATGTTTCGGTACGGCTGTTTCCAGATGAATAAAGGGTAGAGTAACTCGATCAGCACGACGCTCCAGCCAATGATCAGGGCCAGCATAGGTAAGGTAGAAAGGAACTCGTAGTCCATGGAAACAGCGGAGGTAAAACCGGGTAAATGCAGTGATTTCCAGATGGATTCGCCGTTCCGCCAGTTATCGCCAATGATCTTTTCAACTCCCGAGGCGAAATACACAATGCACAGGTGCAGCTGTAGTATTTTCCGGTAGGGGGAGGGATTAACCGATTCGTAGTTAAAAAGGAGGCGATCCAGTGACTTACTATGTCCTACTGGAAAAATGACGCAGTAAAAGAGGGCAATGGAGGTGAAGTAGTCTACCCCATAACTGTAAACAGACGAACCTTTTACAATGACCAGGTGTAGAATGAGCAGATTGATTGCAGTAAATCTTGAAAAAAGCCCCGTTGCCAAGCATACGCATAAAAGCATATAATAGCCCAGGAACGTATGTAGTAATAGCTCTTTGGACAGGTGAAGAGAAGAGCTTATATAATCAAGTGTACTAGCTATATTGGGTACAAACCAAGGCCGCTGGATATCCATGATATCCTGGGGAACAATACTGTTGTTTACATATATAGATTCAAAATCACTGAGGTAGGATGCGAAATGCAGGAGGCAAAAAATGCCTATGGCCATTCTAAAATAGTATAAAAAATCACGATCTTCCTTTCTGGCGATAAAGAAGTGTTTGTAGATCGTTTGATTGATCGATAATGGTAAGGTTTTTTCCATGATCAGTTCATTGCTAATTTGTTACTCTCTTTTTTGAGGTCAAAACCAACGATTTTAATCAGCTTCGCTTCGCGGTTACCAACGATGTATTTATCTAGCATAGGGTAACTATACAGATACAGGTTTACCTGCCCCTCGTGTAGTTCAGGACTTTTACAGGTATTAAGCATATTATGGCCTATGGATTTGAGCACGATATCCAGAAAGCGGGTATATAACGTGGTTGTATTCTTTTTCTTTATCGCTTTCATTCGTTCCTGAAAACCGCTGATCAGGGTTTCGTAGCGTAAGGTTCCCTCATTCGTCTGAAGAGCTGGCGAGTATTTTCGATCGATTACTTTCCCGTTTTTATCTTTCATCACGCATTCGACGATGTAGCTGCTAGCAACGTTAGGAGCAAAGAAACCATACCCTGCATCTACGCCACTGATGACTGTGTAAGGCGTAATGCCGGGTAATTCCAGTACTTTATAAATACTTTTCTGGATGAGATCTTTCTCGATTTTACTCCCTTTTACCGTTTCTGTTTCCGAGAGATAGTCTTTGGCCGTGGAGTAATCACTTAAGAAAGAGGTTAACAGGATTACTGTCAGGTGAAATACGGCGAATAGGCCCAGTGCTACCCTTTTTCTATTCCGGTTTAGTTTCATAAGGATATTCATTAAAAAGACAACCAGGAGTTTAAACTCCTGGTTGTC
>NZ_NMPS01000136.1:0-41518 GCF_002261125.1 Siphonobacter sp. BAB-5385
ATCGGCGATGGTCATCTGGCCGGTGGTCTTATCTACTTTGACCTTACGGCCCGACGTAGACGCTTCTACTTCCAGATTGGAGTTGGTTTCAATAGTCGTGGGATTCGTGCCGACTTTCACCTGAGCGAACAGGCTGGAAGAGGTTAGGAGGGCTGCTAAAAAGCAAGCCGTGCCGAGTAATTGTTTGGGTGTCATTGATACATGTGGATTTGGTTGAATGAATAATAAAAGCGAGGTACTAAGCTTCGCTGACTACAAACCAGCAGGGGATGCGGCGGCGGCTCCGGTATTCGTACCACCTAGATCTACGTTTTGTGTGGGCAATTGCTGAATAAGTGCTTTACTAATCACTAAGCAGTTGATCGTCCAGTCGCCGTTTAAGTTATCTGCAGTTGTACCACCGGCGTAATCCGCCTGAATCCGCCAAGTACCATTTAGAATATAGGCCCTGAAAACAAGTGGATTATACGTATTCGTATTATTAGAGGAAACCAAATTTTGTTTACTATAATATAAACCTGTTACAATGACGGTGTAATCGTTACTGTTGATCTTTGTATCGAAATTACTTACAAAATCACGCTGTACATTCGTAAGATTATAGGTAACATTGGAAAGCGGGAAGGAGTTTGTAGGAGTGATTTGTAACACTTTTAATTCGCCCGATGCATTATCCCGCACCACCTGGGAAGTGGCTGAAATAGAGTTCAAAGCAGTCGCTTGTCCCAGAATCTGATTGCCCGCTACGTGCAGTTTTGCCCCCGGCGTAACCGTACCAATACCGACATTGCCATTGTCTTTCTGAACGACGGTTTTGTTGCCATTCGTCGCTTCCACTTCCAGGTTAGCATTAGAGCCAATCGTAGTTGGGTTCGAACCTACTTTTACCTGAGCAAATAGCGTAGAGGAGGTCATCAGAGCTGCCAGAAAGCAGCCCGTGCTGAGTAATTGTTTGGGTGTCATTGAAATGGGTGGGAATTTTTGTTGGATATGCAGTAAAAAAGTCAATGCAGACGAGGCAAATCGCTGTTAGTTAGATAGTTTAACCATGGTTAAATAGCTACCTGAAATATCATAAGGGTTGAAGTTTGAAGTAATTCTAACGTCCACTACGTCTCCTGCATTTAATTGAAGCGTAAGGGAGCCAGTGGCTCGTGGTAAAGTGCTTGGCGTAGTCCAGGCATCTTCATAAATAATGGTGTGGTTAGCCCCATTAACGAACACATATAAAGCCATGTTAAACCCTCCAGCATTGGTATTGATCTTCTTGGTACCGCAACTGATCTGGTAAATACCACTGGAGGGAACAGTGATCTTGTCTGTAGACGGATCGAAATTACTGCCGCGGTCCGCTGTTTCGATATTAAAATCAATAGGTGTTAAACCACTGATGGTTTGCGTGGTACTTTGTTTGGCGTAAATCCACACCGGTGAGGTCTGACTGGGAGCAGCTTGCCAGCTTGCCCCTCCATTCGCATCGGAAGTGAGCACTTTACCCGCTCCCTGCGTACCATCGGCAATGGTCAATTGGCCGGTGGTCTTATCCACTTTAACCTTACGGCCCGTAGTAGACGCTTCTACTTCCAGGTTGGAAGCGGTTTCAATGGCGGTTGGGTTAGTACCCACTTTTACCTGAGCGAAAAGGCTGGAAGAGGTCAGAAGGGCTGCCAAAAAGCAGGCCGTACCTAGTAGTTGTTTCGGTTTCATTGCTACTTGTGTATTTGGGTTAAACTGGTGATAACGCTAATGAATATACGTGAACAAATAAAGTGGGTACAGTTCAGTAAAGGCACAGCAAAACAGGGGGTAGTGGCAGGCCACAACCAGTTGGAGGATTGGGAAAACGGCGGGGGAGCGGCGGAAACCGGCGGACTCTGGTCTGATTAGCAGTAGCGAACGGCTACCGGTGCTTTGCTGGCTCGTTTCAGTTTCAAAAAACGAAGACTGGTGAACAGGCCGATACATCTAAAAAGAAGGCACAATCAGAAAAGTAGGTAGATCTTTTTTGCATAAAGTAGGGATTGAAAGTAGGTATTACTGCTGGATTATGATGCCAAACTAATAGATGTATTTTGAAAAAAAATTATTCATACTTAAAAATATTTTAGTAGTAATTATACTACAACATATAGGTACTTAATTTTAGGTAGGAGCTTGTCTAAACATTTTAACTACACATGAGGTAAGTAAAAATAAGAGTAGGTTAAAAAAATATCAATTATACAGATATGAGTAAATGATTACCTGTTAGTTAGGTAGTGAGTATTGAAAAACAACTACAGAATTTTAGTTATCAATTGTTTATTTTAAGGGTATACACTAGAATAATTAGTGATTTTAAGGTCAAAAAAAATTTTTGATGATGTCAAAAAATAGTTGTGTCCAAGTATTTCTGTTGACAAAGATCTGAACAATGACCCCAGCCAGTCTTTTCTAGGCTGACTGGGATTGGGGCAGAAATCCTACTTCGGTGTTAGCCGCTACTTTCCTGTCGATTGCCGGGCGGGCTGGCATGGTCTCTTCGCAAAATCGAATCAATCGTAACAAGCCTGCATTCGTTTGGTTAAGGAGGTAGATGCCTTTTATCCCATTTAACAATTGAGCACATGAATTTTAATCTGGATTTTCTACAGCGAGTATACTGGCGAAATACGGTACAGGATTACCTGATTACGCTGGGAATCATCCTGTTGGGACTAGCGTTAGTACGCGTTTTCAAGAAATTTGTACTGGGTCAGCTACGCCGCTGGACCAGCCGGACCAAAAGTCACCTGGATGATTATCTGGTGGATAGTATGGAACGCTTTGGGATTCCGGCTCTGAGTTTTGCGGTCATTTACTTCGCTCTGGATTTCATTCGCCTTTCCCGGAAAGTGGATAAGATTGTAACAATGATTACTACAATCATCATTACGATCCTGATCATACGTATTTTGTCATCCACGATCCTGCTGGTTTTGCAGGCCAATCTTCGCAAGCAACAACAGGGGGAAGAAAAGGTCAAACAGATGGGCGGATTGATGCTCATCATTAATAGCGTCATCTGGATTCTGGGTATTCTCTTTCTGATGGATAACCTGGGCTACAACGTTTCCACCATCATTACGGGTCTGGGGATCGGTGGTATTGCCATAGCTCTGGCGGCTCAGAACATCCTGGGTGACGTATTCAACTACTTCGTCATTTTCTTCGACCGGCCTTTTGAGGTCGGGGATTTCATCATCATTGATACCAAAATGGGGGTGGTGGATTACATTGGCCTGAAAACAACCCGAATCAAAAGTCTTTCGGGAGAAATGCTGGTGTTTGCCAACAGTGATTTAACCGGCTCGCGAATTCATAACTATAAGAATATGCAGCAGCGGCGGGTGTTGTTCAAAATTCAGGTGAATTATAGTACGCCTCCCGAGAAGCTCACCCAAATTTCAGCCATGCTGAAACAGGTCGTGGAAGAACAAAGTCCGGTACGTTTTGACCGGGCTCATTTCTCGAATTACGGAGCCTACGGGCTTGAATTTGAGATTGTTTACTTCGTACTCGACGCCGATTACACCGTGTACATGAATGTGCATCAACGAGTCAATATCCGGATCTATGAAGAAATGCAAAAAATGGACGTAGCTTTTGCCCTGCCAACGCAGCATTTGTTTTTGGCCAACCTGAATAATGACACTGAATCTTCTCTGGTTGGATTAAAATAAATGCAAAACTTTCAGGCTGTATTTGGCTGGTTCCTGCGAAAAAGCTATCTTTGCGACTCGTTTTACAGAACTGCTTTTACAGAGCTGATTCTCAAGAAATTAAAGCCGATTTTAGATCGGTCTACTGATAACTAATAAAAAATACTAATTATGGCACGGGTTTGTCAAATCACGGGCAAGAAGACGCAGACGGGTTTTAACGTCTCGCATGCCAACAACAAAACGAAGCGGAAATTCTATCCGAACCTGCAAACGAAAAAATTCTTCATCCCTTCTACGGGTGAGTGGGTTCAGATCAAACTTTCGACGCAAGCGATCCGTACGATCAACAAGAAAGGCATTGAAGCCGTTCTGAAAGAAGTTGGAGCTAAATTCTAAGTAGTAATCACTAGAAGTAGCCGTAAAGGCCTTGGCATTTCGTTGTCAAGGCCTTTTTTACGTCACAAGGTTCATGCGGAAGTTACGCACCTATCTCGTTGATTTTATCCGGGCGGATTTCAGGCCGGGCCTCTACGGTGTTACGGCCCTGTTTCTGGCGGCCTGTATCGCCTTCAATTACGCCGTAGATCTGGAAGACAGCTACATTGATCCGCACCGGGGAACCTGGATTCGTTTTGTACTCTTTCTGGGGCTCGATGCGTGGTGTATTATACGGTAACCCTGTTCTGGGTGTTGGCTCACCAGCAGCAGGCTTTGATCCGCAGCTTCAGGTTCTGGCTATACAGCGGCTTCGGGATGCTGGTGCTGGCCTGGTGGCAGGATTTTACGGGCTACCAAGGCCTGGCGACGCTGCCCGCGTTCGAGTCCGTGTATCGGTTTGCCTTTCACTGTTTTTCGAATCTGAGTTCGGTTTTGACCGTATGGGTACCGCTCGCCCTGTTTTATCGTTGGACTGACGCCCAACCTTCGTATTTTTATGGCTTCCGGCCGGATCGGGGGAGCCTGCGTATGTATGGAACCATGTTACTGATCATGGTACCTCTTATCGGCTGGGCATCTTTTCAACCGAGTTTTCTGGAAACCTATCCCGTTTATAAAGGCTGGGGAGCGGCAGAGGCTCTGGGTGTACCCGAATGGGTAACGGCTCTAAGCTTTGAAGCCTGTTACGGCTTTGATTTTGTGTCAACGGAACTACTCCTGCGGGGATTTCTGGTAATCGGTATGGCTCAGGTACTCGGGCGAGGGGCCGTACTGCCGATGGTGGCGGTATATGCCTGCATTCACTTTGGCAAACCGCTTGGCGAAACGCTCGGCTCCGTGCTGGGAGGGTATATTCTGGGGATACTGGCCTATAAAAGCCGGACGATCTGGGGTGGCATTGCGATTCACCTGGGCGTGGCCTGGCTAATGGAACTGGGGGCTTTTTTACAAACCTATAGTCATCAACGTCAATAATAGGCAGAAGCCCGGTTAAACTTCCGGGCCATTATTTGTCTGAGCAACACACATAATAAGCGATACGTCAACTGCTCCTGTATGTTTAAACAACGTTTACTGATCCTTCTGGGCACGCTGATGCTGGGTTGGGCTTTGTACGTGATCTGGTCGAATAAAAACCGGAATATTGCTCTGCCCCCCGCCGACGTTCAGTATCGATCTTTTGCTGAAATGGGTCGCGATTCGGGGCGGGGCAACCTGATTGGCATTCAGCCGTATATGTTACCCGTTGATTACTCCAGCGAAGAAGCCTTCTTTCAGAAGCTCAATGGCTATTTTGCCGAAGCTCGCCGGAAAGGCTGGCTTAACCGGAAAAGCATTGTGGTGTTACCGGAAAACATTGGATTGTGGCTGGTAATCGCGGGCGAAAAACGCGAAGTATACGCCGCAACCAAACTACAGGATGCAATTCGTACGCTTACCTATAGTAATTTCTTTACGTATCTCTCTACCCGAATGCAGGCTCCGCAGGAGCTGCGGGACCCCACCAGCTATAGTTTACTGGCAATGAAAGCCGCCGACATGGCCAATATTTACCAGCAAACCTTTTCGCACCTGGCCAGTACCTACGACGTTACCATCGTAGCCGGAACCACGGTACTGCCTGAGCCCGCCATCAAAGAGCAAAAGCTTACCTTCGAAAGTGGAGCCCTATACAGCGTTTCGGGTGTTTTTCTGCCCGATGGTTCGCTGGCGGGACTGGTAAAGAAAACGTATCTCTCCACGCAGGAGCAAACGTATATTACCCCCGGAACCATCAAAGATGTACCCGTGATTTATACACCCGCCGGCAAACTGGGCGTACTGATCCATCAGGATTCGTGGTTTCCGCAGGCTTATGCCAGTCTGCGGGAGAAAGAGGCCTGTATTCTGGCCGTTCCGGCGAATATTATGCTGGATAACTATCTACGACTTCCCTGGGAAGGGTATCAGAACCATCCCACGCCCGCCGAAGCACGGGTGGATATGAATAAACTGACAGAAGCAGAAGCCTGGGATAAATACAGCTTCCCCACGCGGGCTCCCCAGGAAGCATCCATTACCAAAGCAATGGGCGTTTTTCTGAAAGGAGAACTCTGGGAACTGGGAGCCGAAGGCCAGCCCCTGATGTTACAGGGATCCACCTACAAAAAGGGTCAGACGACGCAGGGAGCCAGTCTTTCATGCGTTTGGTTGTAGGAACTCGTAGAAAAACGAACCGGTACATTCCGAAAACTCCCCTTCGCGGCCTACTTTTGTTCTGCGAAACAAACCTTATTCACATTGGGCTGGGTTTCACTCACTTATTTCATTCCATTCCTTGCGTTCTGAATCTATGAATACGACGGTTCATACTACTGCCAACATTGTCAATCTGGAAGCCTGGAAGGCCAAATTACCGGAGCTGAAAGCCCAATATCAGACTGATCATCCGTATCCGCACATTTCCAT
This sequence comes from Siphonobacter sp. BAB-5385, assembly GCF_002261125.1. Lineage (NCBI taxonomy): Bacteria > Pseudomonadati > Bacteroidota > Cytophagia > Cytophagales > Cytophagaceae > Siphonobacter > Siphonobacter sp. BAB-5385. Next base: position 6,570 of record NZ_NMPS01000136.1, read on the forward strand.
TGACAATTTTCTGGAAGAGTGGGCTGCCGAAAAGGCCATGCAATCTTTCCCAGCCATTCAGGACGAAGGGTGGATTCACTACGTACACGTAAATGAGAAAAAGCACGGCCTCAACAAAATGGAGCTGCTGCCGCCTTTTATTCAGGAAGTGATTACCTATCTCAACTCCGATGCGTTTGTCGCCTTTATGAGCGAACTCACCGGAATTCCGAACCTGAAGGCGGATGACATGCTCGAAGGGGGCGGATTGCACCAGTCCAAACGCGGGGGCTTCCTGAACGTGCACGCGGACTTTACCGTACACCCGCACAAGCGAAACTGGCGACGTCGGGTAAACCTGCTGTTGTACCTCAACAAAGACTGGAAACCCGAATACCGCGGTGATCTGGAACTGTGGGATCGTAAAATGACGGGTGTGGAAGCAAAAATCGCTCCGATCTTTAATCGTATTGCGGTATTCAACACCGACGACGATTCGTTCCACGGCCTGCCAGACCCCATTCAGTGCCCGGAGGATATGACGCGTAAGTCCGTAGCTCTGTACTACTTCACGGAAGAAAAAGAAACGCCCAAACTGCGTCCTACCAATTATCAGGCCCGTCCCGGTGATGGAATCAAGTCGGTGGCCATCTGGCTGGATAAACAGGCCGTAGCTACCTATACGCGGGTAAAACGTACCCTGGGTATTGATGACAAGATGGTCAGTAAAGTGCTCAATATCTTCGGAGGTAAGAAAAAGTAAGGGGATCATCTTTCACGTATGAATCGTTTAACCACTTTAGTACTCATCGCCCTGGTGGCGGGATTATTCTTTATTCCCTTTCTGGGCGGTGTGCATTTGTTCGACTGGGATGAAATCAACTTCGCGGAAATTTCCCGTGAGATGCTGGTTCTCAATGATTACCTGCGGGTACACGTCGATTTTAAACCCTTCTGGGAAAAACCACCGTTTTTCTTTTGGTTACAGTCGCTGGCCATGCATACGTTTGGGGTAGGAGAGTTCGCAGCCCGTCTCCCTAACGCATTGTGCGGAATCCTTACCTTGGGTTTACTGTATCTGTTGGGCGAGCGACTGTTTAACCGGCGTTTTGGACTGATCTGGGTAGGAACCTACCTAGGCTCCATTCTGCCGCATTTGTACTTCCGTTCGGGTATCATCGATCCCTGGTTCAACCTCTGGATCTTTATTGGACTGAATGGGATTATCTTTTTCCGCTGGAAGAAAGACCATTTCACCTTCGTGCTACCCAAGAATAAATGGTTTTATCTCCTTTTGGGCGGCTTCCTGCTGGGGATGGGCGTACTGACCAAAGGTCCTGTAGCCTATATGCTGGTCTGCGTGACCCTTGGGGTTTATTTGTAGTGAACGGCTTCAAGCTGTTTATCAATCCGTTACACTTCATCGTGTACACGCTAATGACCTCGCTGGTAACGCTGGCCTGGTACGGTCTGGAAACCTGGCAACACGGTCCCTGGTTTATTCAGGAATTCATCAAGTACAATTATCGCTTGTTCTCGACCCCGGATGCCGGACATGCGGGTTTCCCGGGTTATCACTTCGTTATTCTGTTTTTTGGCTGTTTCCCGGCCAGTACGTTTGCTCTGCGGGCCCTGAGTTTCCGGACGGAATCGGGAGAAACGGATTACCAGCGGGATTACCAGAAATGGATGGTAATTCTATTTTGGGTAGTACTGATCATCTTCACGATCGTGAAGTCGAAAATCGTTCACTATTCGTCCATGTGCTATTTCCCGCTGACATACTTAGCCAGCTTAACCATTTATCGCCTCTGGACGGGACGGATTGTCTTTAGTACCTGGATGAAAGTAAGCTTGGCGGTATCAGGAGGCATTTTCGTCATTCTAACCGTTGGCCTACCTATCTTATCGCACTACGTCGATTGGTTACAGGCCCAGATTGCCCCCGATGACATCTTTGCGGCGGCTAACCTGGATGCCAAAGTCAACTGGACGGGTTGGGAAGCTACCCCCGGTGTAGTCCTGTTCTTTGTCATTCTCTTCGGTATTCGTTTCCTGAGCCGTCAACAGTACGAACGTGGACTGGTAACGCTCTTTATCGGTACGGCTGTGTTCACAACTCTAACCTTGTGGTTTTTTGTGGCCCGGATTGAGAGTATTTCGCAGGCGGCAGCCATCCGGTTCTTTGAAGCTCGTCAGGGCGAAGATTGCTACATTGTAACCTATAAATACCGCAGCTACGGACCTTTCTTCTACGCTCGCCAGCAACCCGAACGCCATCCCAAAAGCTGGGACGACGAGTGGGCGATTCACAGTACGGAAGTAGATAAACCCGTCTATGTGATTGCTAAAAACCTACTGGAAGCGGAAGTAGATACCATTCCGACCTTACGAAAAATCGGTTCGGAAAACGGGTTTGTGTTTTACAAACGGAAATAGCCGATCAATTACACATAGATTAATAAAAAAGAGCCATCGATTAACCGATGGCTCTTTTTTATATAGCATGCGAATAGTGCTTAACGGCTTACCGAAGCAGTCTTGGCCGATTTTTTCTTCATGAAATCGCCGCGTGAAAAGAACTTCTCAATCATGCAATACAGCAGAATAAAGAAGTAACGGCTTCCCATTTCCTTGATTTTCAGTTTAGACTCGCCGTATTTCCGGTTTGTCCAGGAGTTAGGCATAACCACGAACGAATAGCCGCGAACGTACGCTTTCAGGGGTAACTCAACCGTCAGGTTAAAGTGCGGAGAAAGGAAGGGCTTGATGCCTTCAATGGTTTCGCGTTTGTATAATTTGAATGCGTTCGTCGTATCGTTATACTTAATGCCAATCATCATGCGGATAATCAGGTTGGCAATCCGGTTGATGAATTTCTTCAGTCCGGGGTAATCAATCACCTTGCCGCCCTTCATCCAGCGGGAGCCGAATACCGCATCGGCGTCGGTTTCCCGCATTTTGTAGTAATACTTGACCAGATCTTCGGGATCATCCGACAAGTCGGCCATCATGACGGCCACGCAGTCGCCCGAGAAACGTTCCAGGCCGTAACGCACGGCGTATCCAAAGCCGTTGGGGCCAAGGTTGGTTTCGTAATGGAGTGTAGGAATCTGAAGCGACAGCCGTTCGAGTACCTGCAGGGTATTATCCTTGGAGTTATCGTTCGTTACAAAAATCTCGTGTTCAATTCCCTCACGGGCTAACGTTTGATACAGCGAAAGCAAGGTTTCTGAAATAGAATCCTGTTCATTATACGCGGGGATGACGACACTAAGTTTCATAAGCGAAGGATCAAGCGTTGCGAATGGGTCGATAGTTAATTGAAAGTCATACGACTGGTTCTACAAAGATACGTATGAATGGTATGTATTGGCAAGGGCTTTAACAATCAGGGCAATAGCCATTCTATACAAAAACACCGGACCTGGGCCCGGTGTTTAAAAAAATGCTAGACTCTTGGCTTAGGCGGTACGTAAACGTTCCGCAATACCGTCGTGAATTTCAGCCAGTGTCGAGTGGATATCATAGGTCCAGTTCCAGCCGGGGTAGTGGGCTTTGAACTTCGACAAGTCCGAAACGTACCAGATGTGGTCACCAATGCGGTTGGTGTCTGAATACGTATAGCTCATCGTGTTACCAGAAATCTCTTCACAAATCTTGATGGCTTCCAGCATGGATACGTTCGCAAAACGACCTCCACCGGCGTTGTAAACTTCACCCGGACGTGGATTCTGGTAGAAATGCCAGAACATGTTCACCAGATCGTGAGCGTGAATGTTGTCACGCACCTGTTTGCCCTGGTAACCGAAAATGGTGTATTGCGTTCCGGTAATTGCACATTTCATCAGGTACGAAAGAAAACCGTGTAACTGAGCACCCGAGTGGTTAGGGCCCGTCAGACAGCCTCCCCGGAATACACCGGTTTTCATGCCAAAATACCGACCGTATTCCTGTACCAGCACGTCGGCGGCTACTTTCGAAGCTCCAAACAGGGAGTGCTTGGTGTGGTCGATGCTCAGGTTTTCGTCAATTCCGTTTTCGTAGTAGGCGTGATCTTCAGAAATCTCCCAACGGGATTCCAGCTCTACCAGGGGCAGGAAGTTAGGATTGTCGCCGTATACTTTATTCGTAGAAGTGAAAATGAAGACTGCCTCGGGGCAGTGCTGACGCGTCATTTCCAGCATGTTCAGGGTACCGGTAGCATTGACCGAGAAATCGGTGAATGGCTCGCGGGCGGCCCAGTCGTGGCTAGGCTGAGCGGCCGTGTGCACGATCATTTTTACGTCAGTGCCGTACTCTTTGAAGATAACGGACAGTTCTTCTACGGAACGAATATCAGCGGTACGGTGGACATAGTTGCTGTATCTTTCCTGCAGACGGTTGCGATTCCAGTCGGTGCTGCTTTCAGCTCCGAAGAAATACTGCCGCATGTTGTTGTCAATACCTACAACCAAATCAAACTTGTCTGCAAGAAAAGCGACCGATTCGCTTCCGATCAATCCGGCTGAACCGGTTACTAAAGCAATATTCATACGTCAAAGGCTTTTAAAAATGCATTAAAATGAGAAGGATGACAGCAATATCGGCGGAGAGAACTCAAGACTAAACGCGAATTGTTGGATAAACTAAAAAAGCGGTACAATCGTTTACGACTACCGCTTTTAAAGTATACTTTGCCACCTACTCGAAAAATTAGTTATGGGTAGAACCCTTCAGTGACAGTAATTTCAAACGGATGTTTTCAGCCCGCTCGGCCGTACCTTCTTTGTCAGGCCAAGTGTTTTTGAGCTGAGCAGCAGCACTATCAGGCGAAACGCCGTAGACCGTTTTGTTGTTCTTACGGACATCTGGCTGGTCAATAGTGTTCGCTCGTTGATAAGCACAGGAAGCCAGCAGGCTACCTAACATCAGAACGGATAGAATGGCTTGTACTCGCTTCATAAGGAGAATATTGTCAGGGACTGGGTACAAAAATAGACAGCAATTAATTTCGGACAAACACATTACTGTAAATTCCTGTAGTTAGAAAAAAGTATTCCGGTGATTAAAATGAAAAAAGAAGGATAATTCCGGCCGAAAACTGCTCAATAACTTCGCTGGAAAGCTATATTTGACTGATGTAATCGTCCGCCAGCGTTATATGAAGATTTTCTTCGAAATTCTATTTTGGTTCCTGATTTTTCTGGTCTTTTATACGTACCTCGGCTATGGAATCTTCCTTTGGCTTCTGCTGAAATTCCGTAAGAGGCGTACGCCCCAATTTTCTGCTTCGTACCAACCCGATGTTACCCTGGTCATTCCGGCGTATAACGAAATGGGTTGTCTGGCCGAAAAAGTCCGTAATTCACTGGCACTGACCTACCCAGCCGAGCACTTACAGATTCTTTTTGTGACGGAAGGTTCGACCGACGGCAGTACTGAATGGTTGCAGCAGCAGTATGGGAGCCATCCACGGATTTCCGTGATGGGAGGTAACGAACGCCGGGGCAAAATTGAAGCCATTAATCAGGCCATGCACCGGGTGCATACGCCGCTGGTGATCTACACTGATGCCAATACCAACCTGAACCCGGATGCCGTTGCCAACATTGTGCGGCACTTCGCCGATCCACAGGTAGGGGCCGTTTCGGGCGAAAAACGAATCCAGACGTTCGAAAATGAAGCCGCCGCCGGAGCAGGCGAGGGCCTGTACTGGAAATACGAATCGTTTCTGAAAAAACTTGATACGGAGCTTTACAGCGTCGTCGGAGCAGCAGGTGAATTATTTGCCATCCGGACGGAACTCTATGAGCACGTCGAAAAAGATACGCTGCTTGATGATTTCATGATTTCGCTGCGAATTGCTACCCGGGGCTACCGCGTCGTGTACGATCCCGAGGCGTATGCCCTGGAGCGACCTTCCTTTTCCATTGGTGACGAACAGAAACGTAAAGTACGCATTGCCGCGGGAGGCTTTCAGTCCATTGCCCGTTTGCCGCATTTGCTGAATATTTTCAGGTACGGCTGGTTGTCGTTTCAGTACATTTCACACCGGATGATGCGGTGGGCCGTAGCTCCGTTTGCCCTGCCGCTGATCTTTCTTTTGAATGTAATCCTGGTTATGCTGAGTGAAGGCTGGTTATATCCGGTACTGCTGATCGCTCAGAGTGTCTTTTACGCAGCTGCCCTGCTGGGATACTGGCTGGAAAACAAGAAGCTTCGCGTAAAAGCCCTGTTTGTACCCTATTACTTTTCGTTCATGAACTGGTGTGCCATTCTGGGGTATCTTCGGTACCGTAACGGACTGGCTTCCGGTATCTGGGAGAAGGTACGCCGGGCGGAGTAACGCATTCCATGTATTTTAAAGGCTTTGCTGACGATGAAGAAATTGCTGTTGAAGTCGCTGTACGCACTGGCGGCCCTCCGGTATCCCACCATCAAGAAAAAATATTTACTCTACTTTATTCGGGATAATTACTACTGCAAACTCGTGCAGACGAAGTTTGTGTTGAAAGATTACGTTGAAAAAAAGCCGTATAAAGTCATCCAGTACCGGGGCGAGTTCGATCAGGAATTACGCTACGTATTGCCTTTTGCGTACTGGCACCACCTGAATGGAACGCTCGAAAAAACCATTTCTGCCAGTAACACCAAAGAGTTTTACTTCTTCAGTCCCAATCACGAAGAACGTTACAAAGAACGCATCTGGACCGAATCGTATGACCATTACGACGTGCCGAACATGACGCATAGTAACTCGTACAGCTTTCAGAAATGGGCTCAGGTACCCTTCCGCGAGCATTACAAAAATGATCTCTTCGTTTATGATAAACCCATTCTGCTGATTGCCAATAAGTACAATCGCGAATGGGATCAGCCGCCCATCAATTTTCTGGGGATTGCCGAACTGGAGCGGATCATTCATTTGTGCCGGGACAAATTTCAGATCGTCTACAACCGCCCCCTGCCCACGCAAATTGTGCAGGATAACAGCGAAACGCTTGATCTGGGTGAACACGCCTGGTTACGGGAAAACCATCCGGAGGTAATCCAGATGAATGATTTGTACCGACAACAGTATCCCGAGAAAGTAACGAGCTATAACCACCTGCAATTGATGGTGTACGCCAACGCTCAGCGTTTCATCTCCATGCACGGCGGAACGGCGGCTCTGGCGAGTTGCTTTGGCGGCTCCAATATCATCCTTTCCAATCCCAACTGGGGCATGGAACATGCCTTCAATGAATACGAAAATCTTTTCCCTAAACTCTCGGGAGCCCAGATTCTGCACGCTCGGGAGAAGCCGGAAATTTTCCAGTTTATTGAGAAGGAGTGGCTGAAGTAGGGAGCTGCTTTGTTGCCGGGGTAGTTCGATTCTTCGTCTGTTGTGTAACCCCGTATGCAATACGGGGTTATTCAGGTTGAACCCCTGCGGGGTTGGGGGTGATGGGTTGGGTACAGGGGTGCAGGTTTTACTAGTCATCGGAACATTTCTAGCTCTTTTTCTCTTTTCTACATACACTTCAGAAGCCCGCAATGCTAGAGGGACGCGTTGTCCGTAGCATTCGCTACGGACCTTTTAAATTGGTAGGCACAGCCTACCGGGCGGGTCGCACCTCGCATTGCATACGGGGTTGTTTAGAGGGCGTACACGGGTGCAAATTTCTAAACTTGCACCTCTCCCTGCGAAGTGCTTCAATGAAGTAGCAACTTCTTATACGATCGAATAAAAGCAAAACGAGACTCAGCCAGCATGGCCAAGTCTCGTTTTTGCTTTTATTCTATAGTCGAATATTCTTCTACATTTTAATGACTTTCTTCACGGAACGCTGTGTACCCTGTTTTACTTCAATCAGGTACAGACCTTTGGGTAAGCCCGTCAGGTCAATTTTCCGAATGAATGAAGTCTTTTCCTTTTTATAGGCAATGCGGTTTTGTACCCGCTTAACGCCATATCGTAAATGAGTACATCCACGGGTTGCAAATTGTCATTGTTCAATTCGATACTGACAAAATCTGTTGCTGGATTAGGATATACGTTCAACGTAGCCAGTGAAACATCCGTAGGTTTGAGAGCCTCCGCAGCCACCCGGCCTCCACTCACGGTACCCTGCGGTACGACAAAGCTGGGGGTTTCGGTGACCGTCAGTGTTACCTTGCCATTCGTTGCCGTAACCGTGGTTACCTGCATAGAGTCTGATCCCGCACGAGGCTTGTACACCAGAGCCGAAGCAGCTCCTTTTAAATCGAGCGTATAGGAAGCCGTACGGCCCGTTTCGCCGGGTACGACCAGAGCGTAGATCGATTTGCCGTTGTTTTCGTAACGATCCACGAAAGGATTCGTACTTAAGGTTTGCTGGTAACTGTAGTCGCCGATCAGCTTATTCACCTGTACCAGATAATCCGTCGCCAGCTTGCGGGTCATATCTCCGTTGATCAGACCCATCGAACCAAACTGGATGGGCGACTGCGGATTATCATCGTATAACTGATACAGGAACAATTTATCAATACCCGAACGGGCGTACAGCAAAGCCGTCCGCAGAATCCAGTCGGCCTGCGTTTGTTCTACCGTTCGATTGCCAATGGCGACGGCTTTAAGCGGGCTTCCTTGATTCAGATCATAACCCGCCTCCGTAATCCAAACGGGCATATCCTGAGCCTGCTGGTGGGCCAGCTGATTGAAGCTATCCGCCACTAAAGCGGCTTTGGTTACTTCGGGAGCAGCTCCCCGCGAGGACATGCCACTTTGCGAAGAAGAGGCATCATCCGTATAGAAGTGGTAATTGATCACATCCCAGCAGAGGTTTACGCTACCATCGGGCTTGTAACCCCGGTACTGCTTGCACCAGTCAATCATACCTTTGACGTAATCAACCGTAGCGGAAGCGATGCCTCCCATTACGACTTTCATATTCGGATCGGCATTTTTTACGCCCACACCCGGACCCATGGTATTCTTATGGCCGTCGTAAAAAGCAGAAAGGTTCGCCGCGTATTCCCGACCCGTCTGGTACGCTTTCCGGCCTTTCCAGGATTTATCCCGTTCGTTATCACATTCAATGTACTTGATAACGTTCATGCCGATTTTAACGACGTTGATACCGTCGCCAGTCCAGCGTTGAGCACTGTTTACCGTAACCAGACTGGGATTAACGTTCGGATTGCTACCGTAGCGGGCTGCGTACTGGAAACCAACCTTCGCCTGTTCCAGGTACGACAGGGGATCCGTGAAATCCTTGCCATAGCGAAGCGGTACGTTTTCGCCGTCGCGTTCGCTTTCCGGATACGTTTGCTGGAGCCAGTTCGGCAGGTTTTTCAGACAGGCCAGTACTTCGATACCCGCGGCTTTGCAGCGTTCGTAAATGATGTCGTAATTCCAGCCGCCGCTGTGCGTGGGGTTGTACGTGAATTTGCCTTCATTAGCTTCCAGACGTTCCCAATCCATGTAATGCCGGATTCCCGTGAAGTTTTTCACCACATTCATGCGGGACTCGTTGATTTCAATCGGATTATGGGCATCTTCAAAGTTCCACTCAAAGGCATTGACGCCCAGCATGTCTTTAAACTTCACAAACTTCTGGGGAGCCGGGGAGGGCTGTACGGCAGCGGGTTTGTGTGTACCGTACAATTCAATTTCCGTCGGATACTGGTACCAGGCGTTGATGATCAGGTAACGGGCTCCGGAAATAGGCGTATCGAGCTTGAAAACCGATTCACGATCTGGATAGGGGCCTACCCAGGTTCCGTAGGATTTTCCGGTAAACGTGGCTACCGGGATGCGTTCCCACTGGTCATTGATGATGAAAATCTTCAGCGGAAATTCTTCCAGGTTACCCGGACCGTCGAAAAACTTAATGCTCTGTAGGGTGATTTCTTCGCCCTCCAGCAGTGGATAATACGAATCGTAATTCGCCAGAGGTTTACCGTAACCCGTTTGTACGTCTACATTGGTGATGCCGTCGAACAGACCTTCCAGACCATTGCTGACATTGTTCATCTGATACCAACGCTTGGGGTCAAGAGCAATTTTAGTACCGACTACGCCCGTAAACGGAGGCGTTGCGGCTACCGTGATCGTCTGGCTTACGGCCGTCGCAGCCGTATACTGGGCCGAACCCGCCTGCGTAGCCGTTAGCGTGGCTGAACCGGCGGCAACGACCGAGGCTTTCCAGGAACCCCCAGTATTGGATACCGAAACAATTCCGGGATTGGAGGAGCTGATCACAATGGGCGTACCCGATTGCGTACTAGTGGCAACCAGATTAAAGGCAGCATCCCCGACAGTTTTAGTAGCTGGGGCCGTAAAGCTTAGGACAGCCTGCGGTAATGTGGATACACCACCCGTAGTCACTTCAAAATAATTGAGATTAAACGCTCCCGGATTCGCGTGAATGCGGAGAAGCTGAGAGCCTGCCGGTAGCGTAGCCGTTGTTGTGATGGTTGACCAGCTTTGCCAGCCACCCGTCTGGGGTACACTCAGGGTGGCGTTAAGTACCGACCCCGCCGCATTGCGGATTTCAATTTTACCGTTTCCGTAGGCATTGGCAATCCGGAACTTAAACGTATAGGTACCTGCCGTAGGGACTTTTATCAGGTAATCGAGCCAGTCATTGTCGTCAATCCAGCTAACGTTCAAACCGCCCCCAACGTCCGACGTGGTTTCCGTATTCACGCCGTTCATGGCAACGTAATTTTCGGCTTCAACCTTTCCGGGTAGCGACACAGGGGCCGCGACTTCAAAATAGTTAAAATTGAAGGCTCCCTGTCTAGCAAAAATCCGTATCCGTTGATTACCAGCGGGCAGCGTAAGGGTGGTGCTGATGGTCTTCCAACTTTGCCAGCCACCCGTCTGTGGTACGCTCAACGCAGCATTCAGTACGGTACCCGCCGCATTACGAATTTCAATCTGGCCGTTTCCGTAGGCATTGGCAATGCGAAACTGAAAGACATACATACCTGCCGAAGGTACGCTGACGTCATAATCCATCCAGTCGTTGTCATCAATGTGGGAGACGTTCAGCCCGGCACCACCGTCCGAGGTGGTTTCGGTTTGAATGCCACTCATCGCGACATAACTTTCCGCTTCAATCTTCCCGGGTAAGGGCTGGTAAGCCAGAGGAGTGGCACAAAGTAAGCCAGGAGCCAAGAGGACTCCAATCACTAACGAGAGTAGAGATGTTTTCATTGAAACTTTGTTGGCGGACAATTGTTTCTTTTAAAACTTTGTCGAAAAAAAGCTTTTTAAAGAAGCTGCTTGCCAAGGGTTGTATTGGTGTATGTGGAATGGAGAATAAACATATTGGAAGAAAGAAGCGGAATAAAGTCGTGGGGTCAAAGACGTATATAACGTACAGTTTTCAAAAATAATCTAATACTTTGATACTTAGTTCCTTGATGAATAATTATTTTTGTCTAATCTCAATAAATCCCCGCCAGGATGCAACAACATCGTTTTAGCTATTCTCCCGATTCCCTGAGTCCGGAGTTTTTACAGGAACTCCGGGAGCGTTTAGCCAAATTTCGGGTAGAAGATCCGGAGGTAACGATTGCTATTCCTGCGTATAATGAGGAGAAAAATCTGCTCAATACGCTCTCTTCCCTGGCTAGTCAGGAAACCCGTTTTCGCACCGAGCTTATTGTAGCGAATAATAATTCCAAAGATCGAACGCAGGCGTTACTCGATGCCTGCGGCGTCAAATCGGTCCTCGTTACCCAGCAGGGAATTGGCTATGCCCGGCAGGCCGCGTTGGAAGCGGGGCGGGGAACGTATTTTCTGAATGCCGACTGCGACTGTATTTATCCGCCTACCTGGGTGGACGCTCTGGTACAACCACTAACCAGGCCAGACGTTTCCTGTACCTATGGAACGTATTCGTTCATCCCGAGTGCTCAGAATTCCCGCATGGCTCTATTACTGCACGAATCGGTTTCGCACGTAGGCTTTAAACTTCGGGAATGGAAAGGGCTGGAGTACATCAATGTACTGGGCTTCAATTTCGGCTTTCGTCGAGCGGATGGACTGGCCGTGGGTGGTTTTCGGGTCGATGCAGGGCACCAGGGAAATGTAGCGGCTACGGGCGTATGCGAAGATGGCTGGATGGCCATGACACTGCTGGACAAAGGACGCCTGAAACACGTAACCCGCGGGGCTCACGTCTGGACGAGTGACCGGGTACTGAACCGCGATGGAGGCGTAGCGAAAGCTTTCCAGAAGCGTATTTCGGTGGAGTTGTCCCGCCTTTTTCACAAACCTGAGTAAGTCGTCCATCCCTTTCATCCATTCCTGTTATGCGTACTACGTCACCGGAAGCCTATCCGCTCATTTCCCTTGTGAGTATCAATTACAATCAGGCTGAAGTTACCCGGGATTTTCTGGAATCCTGTCGCGGCCTGACCTATCCGAATTATGAAGTTATTCTGGTGGATAATGCTTCCCGGCAAGTGTTGTCTTCCGTCATTAATGCGGCGGATTATCCCGGCGTAACCATTGTCCGAAGCGAGGAAAATCTGGGCTTTACGGGGGGGAATAACCTGGGTATGGAAGCGGCCCGGGGCGATTACTTCTTCATCGTCAATAATGATACGGAGCTAACGCCAACGTTGTTGGATGATCTACTGAAACCCTTTCAGCAGGATTCCCGGATTGGCGTCACTTGCCCCAAAATCAAATTTTACGATCATCCCGACATTGTGCAGTACGCGGGTTACAACCCCATGAATCTGTACACGGGCACAGCCACGCCCGTGGGCCTGAACGAACGCGATGGCGAACGCTTCAACCAGTCAGGGTATACGAACTTCGCTCACGGCTGTGCCATGCTGGTCAAACGGGACGTAATTGATAAGGTAGGGCGTTTCGCGGAACGGTTCTTCCTATACTATGAAGAACTGGACTGGTCACAACGCATCAAGGACGGCGGATTTCTGATTTATTACCAGGCCTCGGCTCTGATTCTGCACAAGGAATCGGTATCGGTAGGACCGTCCAATCCCCTCAAAACCTATTACCTCACCCGAAATCGCATTTTGTATATGCGGCGGCACGGATCGGCTTTTCAGCGGCTGATTTTTTATCTATTCTTCGCCACTTGCGTCTTGCCCAAACACGTACTTACCTACCTCATCAAAGGAAAATTTACGCACGCCAAGGCCTTTCTAAAGGGATTACGCTGGAATCTTACCTCGCCTTCTACTTCAGCTGTATAAATTAGCTTACGGGAAGTAGCTTAGCCGCAGCGGCCTGCTGCTGCTGGTCGAGCCTATATGTTACATCGATAAGAGCGGCCATCAGGTAAATGTAGATGTTGAGCGGAAACTGAACCAGTGCTTCCTGCGGGTAATTACCAATATTCAAAACAAAGACGCTTAAGGTCATGGCCAGACAGTACGTCTTCAATTCGGGATTTTTGATGCGGTAGAAATTGATAATTCCCGCCCGAATAATCAGGAAAACCAGCGTACAAAGCAGCAGCAAACCTACCCACCCGGTTTCCATGGCCACGCGTACGTAACCGCCATCGGGAGGAATATTGGCCAGAAACGAATCGGGCGAAAACCGCTTGCCCCAGCTACCCGCCGCTCCCAGGCCGCCCCCAATGGGGTGCGACTGAATAAAGGGTTGTATCTTTTTCTGGTTCTGGGCTCGCAGGTTGAACGAAGCGTCGTTGGTCGGGCGGAAGGCCGTCTGAAAGCGGTATAGCGTCGGATTCGACGTGGGAATCATGATCAGTACGGCCATGATGAAGCCCGCAATAACTGAGAAAAATAAAATGGCCCGGTTAAACTTCAGAATGGCAAATAGGGCCAGTCCCGCCGGTAGTAGCACATACGCTCCCCGCGTGCCCGAAAAGAGCATCGCACTAATGAATAGGAAGATCATTCCTGCCAGGCTTATTTTCTTCCAGAGAGTCAGTGGTCCGGTCAATAGAGCGACGCAAATCAGACTGGCGATCACCATGTTGTAGGAAAAAATCACCGGATCGGCAAAAAGACCGTATTTCCGCCAGTGCCCATCGATAAACAGCAAACTACCAATGCTGGGGTCGGAGTCGAGGTAGGCCTGCTCCGAAGCCGAAAAGCCAATGTACTCCTGTTTGTAGGCCAGTAAAGCGGCCCAAACCGATATGAACAGCCAGAGTTTGAGAATGATACGAATAAACTGAATCGTACGAATCTGGTACTTGAAGACAAAATACATCAGTACCACAATCGCCGCCGAACGCACGGTATACACCCAGGCCAGCCGCGAATCAGCCACGGGATTAAGGACCTGCAGGATATTGAAACTGACCCATACCAGCACCATGGTACTGACGGGCCCTTTAAAAACGGACCAGTCGGGCCGGGAACGTTGCCCAAGAATAAAGCCCAGAATCAGCAAATACTGTAAGCCGTCGAGTAGGGTACCCAACGGAAACTCGACGCCGAACCGCAGAATAAAGAACAGCAGGTTGGCCATGATCAGAAGCGTCAGCACACCAAACTCCGGTTTGGCGACAATGGCGTACAGAACGGGTAGAGCGATAAGGCCACCAAGAATGATAAAACTCAGCTTGAGATCGACTTCAATGGCAATCCAGCCCAAACCCAGCGACGCGAGCAGCAGCAGTGCCGCCCCCGGCAGATTATAAAACTTTTCTATCCACAATTTCTGCCGAATCCATGTGAAGATGGATCGCCGCGTAGAATCATTCGATAGGGGCAGTTTGAACGAGCTCACTTATAAAAATATGAGTTTGATGAAGAAGAAATAAACGGTACCGAGGGCCAGTAAGATAGCAATCTTCTGCATCAGGGCTTCCGTAGCCGTCAGCCCGTCGGGGGAATCCGCTTTTCCCGGGGTTCGTTTGGGTCGATCGGGGTAAATCTTCATACGTCTATTCGGAAGAGCCGTGTTTGGTTGCTACGGAAATCTGGTTGGCTTTCCGAACTTTCAGTAAAGCCATGATTTGGTAAAGCATAAACCGGGGAATATTCCAGAGCGACTTATAGATTTTCGGATGCGTGTCGGATAGCAGCAGGGCAATAAAAAAACCGGCTACGAACGTAAGCAACCCGAGTAACCACACCAGAGCCAGTGTTGGAGCCACCCATACGTTGATGAGCATAAATGCAACCGACAGCAGCAGGAAAATGAACAGTGGCGGTCGTAGCAGGATGAAGCCAAATACAAACTGGTTCCAGTTTAGGGTAGTAATGCCTTTGAAAATCAGGCCAAACCCGTACGAAAAGTACTTGAACCAGGTATTGATCCACCGAGCCCGTTGCTTTACCAACTGATCCGATTTAGCTGTTTTTTCATCATATACAACGGCCGATTCCGTAAAGGCAATGCGATGACCGGCCCCTACAATGGCATTTTGTAATACTTTGTCGAAACCCGCTCCCGTCACGTCCAGGTGTTCCAGGCTGGCCCGGTACAATTCCGTAGTGAAGGCCATGCCCGAACCCGCCAGTGTAGCGGAAGAACCCACTTCAAACAGTACGTTGCCGTCGTAAAAATGGTAGTAGATATCGCGGGCGGCATCCAGGCAGGAAAAGGTAGTATCGAGATTTTTCGCCTCCCGAATCCCCTGTACGGCAATAAATCCCTTCGCAAAAAGACGGTTTAGCTCATTGAGGTATTCCGGATCAACCAGATTATCACTGTCAATAATCGTAAGTCGTTCGTGCGGCCGGATAAACCGCTGGATGGCGTAGAAATGCGAACGCGTGTTGCTGGCAAGTACCTGCTCAGGTCGGAGCAGCCGAACCCGGGGATCGTCAAAGTGTAAGGTACTGATGTCACACTTATCCGCGACAATGTAAATGATGTAATTCGTGTAGTTAAGCTTCAGCAGTGAAGCTACTACACTGGGTAAAAGCACCGTTTGTTCATAAGCCGTGACAATAATGGCGTAATCGGGTTCAGCCGTTACGGGGACTGGCCGATGGGTTGAACCAAACGCTTTTCGGAGCAGATACAGTACCAGTAAAACTACGGGTAACACCAGATTGTATCCGATGCTTAGTTGCAGCAGCAGCCACAGGTTATAAGCCAGGGTACGTACATCCATTTGTTTCCTTCGTTAAGATACCGTCGTTGCCTTATTTAATACCCAGCCCGCCAGTGTATCACCCAGACTCTTCAGGTACTGAATGGCAGGCTTGTGCGAATCGCGAATCGTTGTATTCGCTTCGTAAACAGCCACTACTTTATCAGCAAAACGAATCCATTCCTTTGCCTTGTTCCGGGTTTCCAGGGCAGGTGTTTCAATCAGTATCACGTCAAAATAGCTCTTCAATTCTTCCAGTTTGGCAGCAATGTGGGTTTCACTGGCCAACTCAAAAAGGGAATAATCACCCCCCTTGTTACTCAGAGAATAAATACCATTTTCAACGTACAACGATTCGAAAGGAGCCGATGTATGCAGAAAATCTTCCAGATAACTGGGTTTGGTACTGAGTGCCGTACTAGCGGTACTGCTAAAGTTTCCATCTACAACCAGTACTTTTTTATTGATCAAAGCAAAGGCCTGAGCCAGGCTTAACAGCAGCGTAGTTTTACCTTCCCCGGGTCTTAAACTGGTTAACGCAATGATTTTACCCGTGCTTAGTTCATGATCCAGTTCAAACCGTATGGAACGTAAGGCATTGCGATACGCCATAACAGATTTACCCGGAGAAGTATCGTGCCATAGCTGGTTCAAATCCGGGCTGGTGTCAATCTTGTTAAGTGATCCAATAACCGGAATTTCGGTTGCGTTAGCCAGTTGTTTGCCTTCCTGAATAGAACTGTCCAGATAGAATACCAGGAAAAGAATGAGTAAGCACAGAACAAAACTGATAATACCCGCAAAGACAATTAGAATGACCTTTTTAGAGGGAGTTAAGGTGCCTGGTAAAGCTTTTTCCAGCAGTTTAAGTTGTGTAGTTTGCTGCGATTGCATTTTGGCATTGTTGTATCGCTGTAATGCCTCAATGTATTCCTTACTGGCAATGTCAATGCTGGTTTCAAACTCCTGAATTTTGGCTTCGTTGGGTACTAATCCGTCAAACTTTCGATTCAGACGACCTAATTCTTTTTCAACCGTGGCAATACTATTCTGAGCGAGTTCTAACGCAATCTCCATGTTTAATTTCTGACTCACCAGCTCAGTTTTAGCCACCAAAGGATTGTAAATGTAATTATCCGTTGACTGGTTAATTTGAGTCGTCAGTTTATTCTGAAGCGAATCCAGCTGAGCTTTGTATTTAGGATCAAAATTGGAGCGGAAGTATGCGTCATTAACCGCTTTTAATTGCTGCTTGGTGGCAACAATATTCTGGTTCAGGGAAGCCATGGTACTTTCCAGATACTTCCGATCGCTGGGGTTGAATTTATTGTCGATGTTCTTTAACGCCGCTGTATAGGCGACTACATCTTTAATAGCTACTTCTCTACGCGTCTCAAAATCAATGATTTGTCCGTACATACTCCGGGCTTGTTCATTGAGATTTAAAACCCGGTTCTTGATTTTATACTGCTTGAGCTGATCCATTAATGCGGTTAGATTCCGCATCTTTTCGTTCATGAAGTTTTCCAGAAATTCAATGGATCGATCATTACTGGTCTGTAATCGAATGGAGTATCGATTGATGAAATCGGTACTTAGCGTATTCACTACAAAAGCCGTGAATTCAGGATGATCCCCGTCAAATTCAACCCGGATATAATCACTATCTTTTACCCTCGATACGGTCAGATTATTGGCAATGGCATCCGTATCATAATGCATGGATTTTAGAATATCCAGTAACCGCTTTTCTTCCGGACTTTCAATGAAAAGATCCTGCTGGGTAGCAAGCTTCTGATTGAAAATAGCAATGGCCCGCTGTCTTTCCGTGGAGCTAAGCTCCTGAAGCAATTGACTTGGTTTATGAAAGGCTTTGGTGGGTTGCGTAAGGTCGTGCAGAATGAGGCGATAAGAAACCATATTCAGGGTATTCTTTAGCTGCATACTCTGCATGATGTTGTCGAACTTTTGCGTTACTTCCGCCTGTTGTTCGTTAGCACCACTCGTAAATCCCTGATCCGTTTTATCAACCAGACCCGTCGAAATGCGTGCCGTTGAAGTATACTCATCTGGTAATTTCTGAACCAGAAAATAGGCAGCAATAACCGTCAGTAAGGGCACTGCCAGCAGTAGCCACTTCTTTTTATATAGAAAATTAAGGAATCTAATGAAATCTGCCATTCGATTGCGTGAAGCTTAACCTAATAGAGTAGGCCAAGGGTAAGATGGTTATTGATCCAGCTTGATGTTTTCAAGCTTTTCCCCCACTAATTCCTCCAGTTTGCTTTTAGAGATGAGCACCTCGCTTTCAGCAATAATCTTTTGCTGATTATTGTCTGAATACATTACCAATACGTTGTTGTAATTTTCAAGGGTTTGTTCACCTTTTTCAAATTTATATTTTATGTCCTTGAGCATGCTTTCAATATCCAATTGCAATTCATGCTTCACCCGTAAAATAGCCAGCCGCTGGATGTAGGCAAAATAGCGTTGCTTAACGTCTGCTTCCAGATTAAGTTCAAAGGCTTGCTGCTCATATTCCGCTACCCTTTTCTCGCCCCGGGCCTGTTTTAAAAGTGGCGTTTTTTGCAGGATAGATCCCACATTAAGTAGTAGTCCAATCTGATAGTTATTTAGCCAATTCGGATTCACTACCGTAGGCACAGGAGAGACTGGATTGGTAATGTAAGTGGTGGTATTGGCCGGGCTATACAGATAGGATACAGACAAGGCGTCGAAGTAGGCTACTTTTGCTCTTCTGATCCCTATGTCCGCAATTCCGATGCGTTCTTTGTAGGCCTTACTACGCGGGTAGTTCGTTCTGGCTACTTCGATTAATTTCTCCAGATAAGGGTAAGAAACATCCTGCAGCATCGACTGAGTTCCCTCCTGAGCCTGTACCGAAAGAGTACCGGCTCCGAGAATGCATGCCAGCAATACGAGCTTCGGCAAGAGGCTACCTGCATACGGGCAAATGAGAAAAAAAACGCTTTCATTCGAACTGTTTATGAGCTTTGGGAAGGACGATTCCTACGCTGGGGAAGTACCCTTAGACGTTTTCGGACTGAACTAGAGCTGGGAAGGTTTTCAGAATGATTTTGACATCCATCCAGAACGAATAGTTTTTAGCATACTCAATGTCGAGCTGCATCCGCTCTTCCTCCGACATGTCTTGCTTGCCTTTTCCGCGTTTGGTTACCTGCCAGAGGCCAGTCAGTCCGGCGGGCCCGGCAAAACGTTGAATGTATTGATCGGAGGTCAGCTTTTCTGCTTCGTAAAGGGGCAGGGGACGATTGCCTACCAGCGACATGTCACCCCGGAAGATGTTAATCAGTTGGGGGAGTTCATCGATACTGGTATTTCGCAAAAACCGGCCAATTCGCGTAATCCGGGGATCGTTGCCAAACTTCATGAAAGCAGCTTTATTATGCTTACGCTGAAGATACACCTTCTCGCAAACCTGCTCATTATCCAGGTACAACATACGCTGGCAGGAGTTCTTTCCACTATATACGCACTCTGCACACAAGGCAAGCTGCTCTTTTTCAGGAGCTTCTTCTGCTTTGTTGTACATGTTAAAGGCGGCCATATCCTTGACGAGCTTGTCAGCATCGGTACGCATGGTTCGGAACTTGAGCAGGTCGAATACCTTATAGCCACCACCCACGCGTTTGGAACGATAAATGATGGGACCTTTCGAATCGAAGCGAATCAGAAGGGCTACCACTAAAAGCAGGGGCGAAAGAATGAGCAAAGCCAGGCCCGTTGTAGTGACGTCGATGAGGCGTTTCCACCAGGTTACGCGTACACGAAAACGGGGCATACGCGTGGGCTGGAGGGCGAGAAGCTGATTTTTTCGAACGAAGTAATGCAGTCGGGCCAGTAAGTCACCGCGACTAAAGTCTTTCGGGTACAGGTCGTTACCACCCGCCTGAAGCACTTCCTGTTTGTAGGTGTCGTTCAGGGTAGGGACGGTTACGATAACCGGTAGGGAATTCAACCAGGGAATGGAGCGAAGCTGCTGCAGGAACCAGATGGCCTGAGCTTCGTAACTTATAATCACGGCATCAGCCGGATAGTGATCTTTGAGCGTTAGTAATGCCTCTTCCGCAGAAGTAAGCTGCCATATATTCAATGGTTCAGCAAACTCTTGCTTGAAGGTTTCACTGGCATTACTATCATTTTCTACGTACAGGATACGTAAAGGTGGGTGGGTAACAACAGACATGGCGGTGCCTCATTACGACATGAAAACTTACTTCGCACACTAAAAACAAATTATTTGTAAACCCGGCGGAGTACTGCTTTTACCTTAGCAATAATTTCCAGCGGATTAAAGGGCTTCGTCATGAAATCATCAGCACCTAATTCCAGGCACTGGATCCGATCATTACTTTCTTCACTTCCCGACAAAATAATAACCGGAATGTGACCAAATAGATTACTGCCTCGTAGTACTTTCAAAAATTCTTTGCCATTGAGGTGAGGCATATTCAAGTCGGCAATGACCAGATCTACCGGGCTACCCGTCTCAATGTAAGACATACCCGACATACCGTCGTCTTTAATAATGGTATCAAATTCCTTGTTGAGACATAACTGAAGTACTTTTCGAGTCATGGGTTCATCGTCAAGGATTAAAATAGTTGACTTTTCGATTGTTAAATTTGGCGGATTCATAAGGGACGATTATATATATTATCAAAAATCAAAACTTGTTGTCGGAACATCGAACGATTCAATAACTAGATACTAGTGTTATCCGTGAACGCTGAAAAAAAATTAAATTAATCCAGTAGTTACCAGCTTTCAGTTGCTTTTCATTCGATCGATCCGGTACGTTCTTAAACGACGGAAAAATGAAAAGAACCCGTTACTTAAAAAACCATTCTAGAATGGTCAATTTCTTCCTAAAGACGTAGCAACCAACGTCTATGATTAATTTTATAGAGGTTTTGATCGTAATTAACTATACACGAACGGATCGAAGAATAGAATAAATCAACGATGATGAAAAGTTTAAGTATAGCATACTTCTCTTGGCGGAATTAGTAAATACTCAAACATGCCCAAGGCATAGGTTATCATTTTTTAAAGATAAGTTAAGCTATCAGAATGGGCAAAAATTGCTTAATTTATTTTTTTGTAAGTCATTTATAGTGACCTTCATAAGACTGAAGTTATAAAATAATAAGTATTTTTACTTATATCCATTAAGTCTTATTTAAGTGCCAAACGTTCTCAATTAGTCAACAAGTAAGAAGTAAAAAAGTGCGGCTTATGGAAAGAAAAATAGTATCTTGTAAAGAATTATAGATGCTCCGTACCGCCGCTATACCGCAACATCTGTTCCACTATTACGCTTCATGAACGCAATCGACCGTACTTCCGCCAAACAGTTCGATAGTATCATTTGTGTCAGCCAGACGCCCTGGCAAGGGAAGTTTCAAAATTCAGCCGTTCAGCTACTGACGGTACTCTCGGAACGCTACCGTATCCTATACGTAGACTATCCCTATACCGTGAAAGATCTCGTGGCTGGCCTGCGGGGCAAACGTCAGGTACCGGTAAAAGCCCTGACTCGGGTAGAAAATCCATTAACGAAACTTTCGCTGGGACCGAATCGGAGCGTCCACGTATGGACGCCGCCGGTATTATTCCCCATCAACTGGATGTCGGCGGCTCAGCATGACACCTTTCTGCCCCTCAATACGGGTCGGCTGATCAAAGGCCTGCGGCGGGTGATGCAGCAATTGAATATGCAAAAGCCACTGGTAATCAATGCTTTTAATCCAGTATTAGGCTTGCCTCTGGTAGGCCAGCTTCAGGAATTTGCGACCATTTACTACTGCTTCGACGAAATATCCGCCGAGGCCTGGATGGGTAAACACGGAACGCGTTACGAACAGGAATTTATGAAACGGGTAGATGCGGTCATTACCACTTCGGAAGCCCTATACCGAATGAAGTCCCAGACACAGCCGCATACGTTCTGCGTGAAAAACGGAGCTAATTTCGATTTATTTAACCAGGCTTACGCACTACGCCAGCAACAATCCGGCAATCGGGCCATTGTAGGTTACCTGGGCACGGCCGACAATCGGATTGACACGCAGGTAGTAGGATATTGTGCCCGTACGATGCCGGAAGTGGAATTCCAGTTTGTGGGACTAGTGGTTGATCCACGGATACAGGAAGAATTGTCCGTTTATTCAAACGTCCGGTTCATCCCTTCCCTTCCGCCCGCTGAACTACCGCCGATTCTGGCTCAGTGGAAAGCAGCCATGATTCCTTTCGTGTGTAACGAACATACCTACACGATCTATCCGCTAAAAATCAATGAGTATCTGGCGGCGGGATTACCGGTGGTGTCCACGCCCTTTTCGATTCTGGATGATTTCGAAAATGCCATCGCTATTGCCGCAACCCCTGAAGCCTTCCAGGAAAGCCTCGTGAAACGCATGGCCGAGGACACACCCGAAAAACAGCGGCAGCAGGTCACACTGGCTCAGGCTAATTCCTGGGAACGGCGGGCGGAAGAATTCGAAGCCGTATTCGATCAGGTGCAGGCCGTTAAAAATCCGGTTTAGGCCTTCGGTGCCCGGACCCACTGCTGGGTAGCGGCGTCGTATTGCTTGAGAAGTCGGGCCGGATTGCCGCCTACTACCGAATACGGGGGTACATTTTTGGTTACGACGCTGCCACCAGCCACGACCGAATGGCGACCAATGGTTACGCCGGCCGTAATGACGGCATTAGCCCCAATCCAGCATTCGTCTTCAATTACAATCGGAGCCGTCGTGACGGGCTGTCGGTGGATGGGCGTATGCACGTCTTCATACATGTGATTCAGTCCGGATACCGTAACGTGCTGAGCCATAATGACATCCGAGCCAATGTGTACGGGGCCAATGACCACGGAAGAAATCCCGATTGTACAATGATCCCCAATGAATACGTCGCCCACGCCATTATTGATCACGCAATACGACTCAATCACGCTTTTAGACCCCAGGGTAAACTGTTTAAAGGGAAGTACGTCCATCCGGGCTGATGAACGAATCACTGCCGAACGATGCTTTCGGTGTACAAAAGGATTCACAAACCAGCTTACCCAACGTCGGGGCCGGGCTTCATCTTTAGGAATGAGCAGCCAGTGGACCAACTTCTTCAGGCCTGGATTGGAATCAATGTATTGCTTGAATGCCATAGGTGGGGTACGCAGAAAGTCTACGTTCGCATGAAATGAATATCGTAATTGTATTTAATCTGTCGGTAGAGGTCCCGTACCAGCCCAATCAGCTTGTTGCTGCTTTCCGTTAATGAACTTCGGGTCATGGTACTGGGTTCGGCGGCTGAATTGCGTTGCGTAAACAGCGACTGATAATCGTTGTAAAACAGTCCTTTACCTTCCTTTTGTAAAAACGAGATGCACATCCGGTATTCCATCCGATCGCCCTTGATGCCTTCGGCGTAGCGACCAAATTTCTGTAGAAACGTACTCCGACGCAGGTGAGGATGGTCACTGTAGGCGTAAATTTTCGTGTAATCCATACCAAAGGGGGGTAGGTATATCTCTGAAAAATTGTACGCATAGGGCCGCAGGTACGGATAGGGGATGTACGCGTAAAAACGGATATAATCCAGGTTTTTATTCGCATCCATTAGCTCCAGAGCGTGCGTAAAGTGCAGGGGAAAATCCGGACTGGGTTCAAAGTCTTCCTGCACATACAGCGTCAAGGGCGTTTTTACGGCGTCCTGTCCTTTGTTGATATTGTTCCCAAGGCCCCGGTTCTGGGGCGTCGTAATGAGCTGAAAATGAAAAGTTTGCTGAAGTTCCCGAAGCCTTTGCAGGTGTTCGGGCTTACTGCCGTCTCTGAAACGACAATATCGCCAAACTGGCAACCGATTTGCTGATAGCTGGTCAGCAAGTGCTCCAGCGAACTGCTTCGGTTGTAATGCGTAACCAGCAATGTAACGTCGGGGAAGGAATAATTCATTCGCGTAGAGGGTCAAGAGTCCTGGCGTTGGTAGGTGAGTAGCTGAACGGTGTTCTTGAAAAACCGGTATTTTAAATAGCCCCATCGCAGCAGTCGCACCCAGGGCGTAGGGCTCTGCTTCCAGTCGGCCCGGAACGTTGCCGTACTGGGTTCACTCGCCGAATTCGCCTGGTCAAATAGCGTGGTGAAAGCATTAAAGAACAGGCCTTTTCCCCCGTGTTTAATGAACGACAGGCACATCTGAAACTCGGCCTGATCACTGTTGGTGCCTTCCGTATAACGGCCAAATTTCTGAAAAAAGGTACTCCGACGCAGGTGCGGATGATCACTGTAGTAGTAAAATTTCAGGTGATCCATATTCCAGAACTCTCCTTTGAACACCATTTCCGAAAAGCCCTTATCGTAGGGTTTGAGGTAGGGGTACGGGAAGTAGGCATACAGCCGGGCAATGTCCAGGCTGCCGTTCTGTTGCATCAGATGCAGGGCATCCTGAAAATGTTCGGCAAACGCCGGTTTCGGAACAAAATCTTCCTGCACGTACAGCGTGTACGGTTGGTGGACCGCATCCTGTCCCTTGTTGATATTATTCGCTAATCCTTTATTTACGGGCGTCGTAATCAGATCGAAGGCATACGAGCGTTGCAGGGCTTCCAGTACCTGCCGATGCTCGGGTTTGCTGCCATCATCGGAAACGACAATCTGACCAAACGAACAGTTCAAATCCTCAAACGCCTGCAATAATCGTTGCAGCGACTGGCTACGGTTGTAGTGTGTAATCAATAGCGTAACCTCGGCAAAATGAGTACCCATAAATCGGAAGGTAAAAACGGCGGTAAAACAGAAAACTTCCTTGTTAGTGCTGATTCGGAAGGGCTCCTTTGCGGGAACCTCGCAGGGAATCCAACCACTTGTAATCCTTGAATTTCATTTCTACGTGATGGTACGTCCAGCGGGCAAAAATGAAAATGAGGGCGTAATTGAGAATGAATAAATAGCTGTAATCTTCTTTCTGAAAGTGTAAAATCCGGATAAAGAAGATGTTGAAAATACTCAGGGTAAAGGGATGAGTCAGGTAAATGGAATAACTGTACAATCCTACCTTGTGTAAAAAGGGGATGCGTTTCAGAAATTTGGAAATGAAACCCTTTTCAAACGAGAAAATCAGAATCGGAATGAAGAAAATGAGATCATAAACAACGCCTATTTCCTTTAAATACGCACCGAAATAAATGGCTAGAAAGATCAGGACGACCGAAACGAATTCAGCCAGACTAAACCAGCTGTCTTTGAGGGTATGCCAGAGCGGATACACTTCCAGGAAAATACAGAAACAGACAGCCCCCGTAAAAAAGCCGATAAGTCCCCGCAGAAACCCGTAATCGTATCCGTAATTCATCCGGAAAGAGCCGGTCACTGCGTACAGAATCGCAACGACGAGTACAATAATCAGAGCGTATACTTCCTTCTTCCAGCGGATCAGCTTAACCTGAGCAATGAAGAGCATACAAACGCCAAAGAAAAAGTAGGAAATCATCTCGGCACTAATCGACCAGCTGGGAATATTCCAGCTCAAATCCTTAACCCCGAACAGCTTGACCGAGTTGAGCAGAAAGAGGGAAGTAAAGAAGGTAACGACGTTGTTGTTCTCATTATCCAACTGGTTGATCTGTACGTAGGAAGTCATGTATTTCTTCGTTACTTCCATAATAAGGAAGATGGCCAGCATGAATAAATGCAGCGGATAAATGCGAAGAATACGCTTGCTGAAGTACAGCGAAAAATCCTGCGTAGTGGCAATGGCCTGGTATCGGTAGGTGATGACGAACCCGCTCAACACAAAGAAAAAATCAACGAAAACATCAGCGTTATCGATAAATTGATTGTTCAGTATGGGCGTGTCAGCCGACAGGGCCATGTGAAACAAAACCACGAGAGAGGCAAAAATACCCCTGAAAATATCCAGTACATCGAATCGGTGTTTCATCGTTTAGGTCAGCTTAGAATTCGACTTGGGCTAGGAAACGCTTCGTCTAAACGCTATAATTTCTTTGAGCGTAATCTTGTATTTGAAAGTGAGTAGCAAATAAATACTGCCACCGATGAGGATTTGAGCAAGCGTGTGGAATAGGCCACTGTTGCCTACGTACTGTTTATACGCCAGAATAACCAGAATCATCAGCGTACAGAAAAGTACGGGTTTGATGAAGTTGGCGAAGAAATCACGGATAAAATCACCGACTAAATGCTGAACGATAAAGAAGTTCAGAATCAGGTTGATAAACGTACTGAGCAGGAAAGCCGTAGCAATGCCGTATACCTGCCAACGGGTACCCAGTACGTAAAGCAACGGGACTTTCACCAGCAGCGTAACCAAATTCAGATAGAAAAGCAGATTGGGTTTTCCTTTCGTGAACGCCAGCGTAAACAAGGGATTGGAAAGGCAGTAGAATATACTGACGAATACGAAAATCTTGATGAGGGGAATGGTCTCTTCCCAT
The DNA here is from genome assembly GCF_002261125.1 of Siphonobacter sp. BAB-5385. Taxonomy (NCBI): domain Bacteria; kingdom Pseudomonadati; phylum Bacteroidota; class Cytophagia; order Cytophagales; family Cytophagaceae; genus Siphonobacter; species Siphonobacter sp. BAB-5385. Next base: position 33,066 of record NZ_NMPS01000136.1, read on the forward strand.
CCCGGACCGTACATCAGCGGTACGACACTGTCAGCCGTAATATAGAGTCCCGCCAGCAAAGGAATATTGAGGTAGCTAACCAGGTCTAAAATGCTCAGATAGGCTTTCTTTAGCTCCGAATCACTTTCCTTCATTTTAGCCAGAATCGGGTAGGCCACCTGTAAAATAATAGGACTGAGTTTGGTAATGGGGAAGATCGCCAGTTGTGAGGCAATCGTGTAATAACCCAGGGCTTTAACGCCCAGTAAACCACCCACAATAATGTTATCGGAATTACCCTGTACAAAGCCCAGTAAGCCATCACCCACGTTATATACGCCAAACTTCAGGTGCTCTTTGATGGCGTTGAAATTCAGGTAAAGCCTGGGCGTAAACAGATGGCGGCCCAGGATGATTTGCAGGGAAGTACGAATAACGTGGGTAGCCAGTTGTCCGTAAATCAGGGAGAGTTCTTCGTAATGATTATACGCTAAAGCAATCGTGATGGCCGTACCCGCAACGGTGGCAATGATCTCCATGAGGGCGATCGTCTTGAACTTCAGCTCTTTTTGTAGCAGAAACAGATAAATCTGACCAAAATAAATAATGAGGAAGTAGATCGACGCCAGCTTGATTACGTAGTCGAGTTTGGGCTCCTTATAGTAGGCCACGACCAGCGGAGCACTCAGGTACGCAATGCAGAAGATGGTGAGTCCCAGTAATAAGCTGGTGAAATAAATGCTGGATAGTACGTTACGGTCGTTCTCCTGTTTATAGATAATGGAATTGGAAAAGCCGAGGTTACTGAAGATGTAAAATAAGTTGATAAGCAATGCACTGACACTCACTACCCCAAATACCGAGGGATCTAGAATTCTGGCCAGGATGGTTACCTGTAAGAATTGAAAGACCGTTGAAATAACCGTGGATAAGGTTATCCATTTGCCCCCATCTACTGCACTTTTTTTCGTACTCATGTAGCTGTAATAAATGAATTGGGACGATTCCCAAAAGCTGTTAAGGGTGGACTAGAATAGATAGCGAATAAAAGACACCGCCGCACATAGCGTGGTCTGCTTTCATTACGCGTTGATATAGGGATTTGGGGTAGAGCAGGAAACAGGAACCATCAAGGAAGATGGACCAGGGAAAGGCAGGGGCTGAAGCCAGCCCATCGCATAGGAAAATATTCCGGAGCTTACAAAGGCGGAAAAATTCGCTGAACCAGCAGTGCACTTCCAAGTCATAATCTTGATGGCGGTCAGATTAATAGGCTTTAAATACAGTAAAAATAACGGAAATTAAAAAGCCAGCAAACGCTGTGGCGAATTAATTCGGATGGAAAGCGATGAAAAAACTGTGCTACGGTCAAATTGGGAAAGAGCGGATTTCTGATCACGGAATACCTGACGGAAGTCGATAAAGACATTGTGCCGGAACTGGTACGAAGCTACGAGTTCGCCGTAAAAAAGATTGGTTCCTACGCCCTGACCAATAAAGTTACCGTATTCACGTCCGGCGGGGCGGTCGGCTTCGTTGTAGTTGAGCAGGGGGTTACTCCCATAATTGCGACCGGGCAGATCGAGGCCGTAGTTGGCACCCAGAACAACCGCCGTTACGTTCAGGCGAGGCAGCGGCTGGTACCGGATGGTGCCGACTACTTCCTGAAAGTTGGCTCCCATGGGATGGGCCATGGCCTGATTGTAATGAACGTAATTGGTTTTGTTGGACACGTGCTGGAAGGTATACGGGCGGGCCCCGTTCCATTCGACCTGTAAATCAAGGTTATCGACGTTAAAGGCGTTGATGTATTTTGCTCCTAGCTGGTAGCCGAATTTATTTCCCCACCAGCCCCGGGCTTTGCGTACTTCCTGGAAATTGAATTCGTCGAGATTGAGCTGTCCGTAGGCCTGAAATTGCCTTAGGAAAGTCCAGCGGACATCCATACCCACCATGGTGTTGTCGGCACTAAACTTCTGGGCTTCAATGGCCCGATAAAAAATGACGGGATTGAGATAGCTCAAATCGAAGTAGCCCTGCGATTTATCGCGGCTGTGAATGATCGACTCGAAAAGACCGATGTTTACATTATCACCAATATTCAGACCCAGTCGATGATAAGCCATGTATTTTTTGGTAGGCAGAGCACCATACGCCGGGATACTATCCTGCTGGTTACTGATTTCGCTGAATAAGTTGACGTATTGAAATGGTCCGATTTTGGTGGTAAGCTTCAAAAAGAGGTAGGGACCGCTGTTATCCGACAGGATCATGGAACGGAAGCCATTGCCAATAAAAACCTTATCGTGACCAAACTGAAGGTTAATCTGCTTGATAGGATCAAAGGTAATGTAGCCGCGGGCCGTGAAAAAATCGGTAGCCGTTTCCGGCGTAACGGTCACGCCGTCGGAGTTAGTCGTACTGCGGAAAATTTTATAGGCGGCTTCGTTAGGAACGGCTTTAAAGAAATTGATCCGATCCTGATAGTAACCCGGCAGACGCATCTGCGTGTCGGTCACGTACGTGTAGAAACCCAGCTTTTTACCAATCGAACCCCGAATTTCAAGCCCCCGCGTGTTGATGTAAGAGTAGGGCGAGGCATCTTTACCAACACCCAGCAAACCATACAAAACGGGATTAATGTGTAGTTCAACGTCGTCGTTGGAGACGCTGTACATATCATTCTTCTTGTGGTAGAAGTACTGCCAGAAGGGTTCTTTGCTATTGGCCGTTTGCTCGGGCTTCTTACTCCATTCCCAGCTATCTTCCCGCAGATACTTGATATTAAAGCGGTCAACATCCGATAAATCAGCACATTCATCGCAGGAAAGGCTGTCGATCAACTGGATGATATTTTTACGCAGGTACGGCTTTACTGTACTTTGGTAACCCGGAGCGTGTTTACCGCTTTTGATTTCATACCGATCGATGAGGTGGTAATAATCCGAATTAAGTGGGGCGTATACGCTTTGACTCCACGCAACCGCAGCCTGTAACCACAAAAGAGAAAAGAATAGGGTAAATCTTGGCATAGGAGAAAGACGCGTACCCTCGGGTTTAACGTTTTATTACTTACTTTGTAAACAGCCAAAAGGCCCTGCAAATTACAAAAGGATTCTGAAATTCATTTTTACATGTTTGTCCTGACCGAGCAATCTTCCATAGCCAACCATTTCATAGCCGAACTTCGAGACGTTCGTATTCAGAAAGATCCCCTGCGATTTCGGCGGAATCTGGAACGGCTCGGGGAGATTCTGGCCTACGAGATTTCCAAAACGCTTACCTATACCAAAACGGAGGTAGAGACCCCGCTCGGAACGAGTAAGACCTTTCTCATGGCTCAGCAGCCCGTGCTAGCGGCGGTTTTGCGGGCCAGTCTGCCTTTCCATCAGGGTTTTCTCAATGCCTTCGATGGAGCCCAGAATGCCTTTATTGGAGCATACCGGGGGCTTCACGCCGAAGGGGAAGAGTTTACCGTCGAACTGGAATATATCTCCTGTCCTGATTTAACCGGCAAAACGCTCATCATTGTAGACCCCATGCTGGCTACTGGAAAGTCGCTGGAAATTTCGTACCGATCCCTGTTACGGTACGGCATTCCGGCCCGTACGCACATTGCGGCAGCCATTGCAGCTCCCGAGGGAATCAAATATCTCCAGGAGCGTATGCCCGAGTGTCGTTTGTGGGTCGGGGACATCGACGAACGATTGAATCATAATTATTACATCATTCCCGGTCTTGGCGATGCCGGTGATTTGGCCTTTGGTGAAAAGCTGTAGTAGGTCATGACATTGATTAGTAAGTATCTCTCCGTTGTACTGGCTTCCATGCTGAAGTTCGTCGGCGGACCATTGGCGGGTTTAGCCCTCCAGTTATCATTGCTGGAAACCATCCTCTGTACCGTCTGTGGCATGATGTTCAGCGTCTTCCTGTTTACCTTTCTGGGCCAGTGGCTTCGGTTGGTTTGGGAAGACTTACGTAAAACCAAGCGGAAGCGTTTTAGCAAAAGCACGCGGCGGGCCGTTCGGATTTATCGAAAATTCGGTATTGCCGGTATTGCCTGTCTGACACCCTTACTGTTTACGCCCATTGGCGGTACCCTGCTGGCGGTATCCTTTAAGGCATCGCCGTTGCGTATTCTGAGCTGGATGCTGGTATTCGCCGTACTCTGGGCCGTGGTGTTTAGCTGGGCGTTTTACAATCTGTCTGCGGTGCAGGACTGGTTTATCAAAAAGTAAGAGCAAAAGATGGCTGTAGTAAACCCTTAGACCCTAGTACATACGCTAGTAAATAAAAACAAGAAAGCCCTTCAAGTCTGGATCATTCCACTCGAAGGGCTTTCCTGTTTTAGGAACCGATACAACTCAGGATTAACTGAAAACGGAAAACCGTCCACTGCAAACTCAATAATTCGTACGAGCCAGTTTTTCAATGATTCGCATTACCTGCTCAAGTCCCTGACGATCTTCTTCGTGGAAATCGTCGAGCTGATCACTATCCACGTCCAGTACCAGAAAAACCTCCTGGTTGACATCGAAAGCGGGCAGAACAATCTCCGAACGGGCCGCCGACGAACAGGCAATATGTCCCGGGAAGGCGTCCACATCGGGAACCAGAACCGTTTGCTGCGTGGTATAGGCATGTCCACAAACGCCCTTGTTGAAGTCAATCCGCGTACAGGCGATGGGCCCCTGAAAAGGTCCCAGAACGAGTTGATTATTTTTCCGCAGATAAAAGCCAACCCAGAAAAAATCAAAGGTTTGTTTCAGGGCGGCCGCAATGTTGGCCAGATTGGCTACAAAATCGTCTTCGCCCTGCACAAGGGCTTCAATCTGGGGTACCAGACTTTCGTAGAGTTCCTGACGGGAAGTGGTTTCGGGAATGAATAAGTTTTCGGCCATACTAACGATACGTGTTTCTTTTGAATCAATGGCTGGCTTCCTAATGAATGACCAGCTTGGTTTCTACCCAAAGTTCCTGATACGGAATTTCGTCCGGACTCTGGATGAGTTGCAGGAGCAGTTCGGCGGCCTTTTCACCCATGGTATACGCAAACTGATCGACCGACGCCAGAGGCGGGTGAGCAGCGTATTCCATCATGGGCAGGTTCGCAAAACTTACAAAATACAAATCCTGATTCGGAATCAGACCCAGAGCCTGGGTCCGCTCGATGGCATACAGGGAAATGTAATCATTGAAGGCAACAATGGCCTGTGGTTTTGGTTCACGGCTCAGTAGATAGTCGACTTTCGCCTGCGTATCGGCTTTCGATAAATCCGAAGAACAGACGTACGAAGGATCGATGGGCAGCTGTCGCTCTTTCATGGCTTGTAAATAGCCCTGCTGACGTTCCTCGGAAACTTCCAGCTGAGCCGGACCATTGAGCAGGGCGATGCGTTCGAGGCCACGATCAGCCAGGAAATCAACCAGCTCGCGAGCGGCCGTACTGATGTTACTGCGAACTTTATGAGCAGGCAATCGCCGGGGTACGCGGTCAAAAAACACGACGGGAATGCCAAAGCTTTCCAGTTCCTTAAAATGCAGATAGTGATGCGTTTCCGCCGAAATGGAAGCAATGACGCCATCCACCCGACTGGCCAGAAAGGTAGCCAAAGCCCCTTTTTCACGTTCCAGTTCGTCCCGCGACTGACTGATGACGACGTTGTACCCCGTTAGTACATCTTCAATGGCCGTAATAGCCGTCGAAAAAAATTCCTCTTTCAGAAAAGGCAGTACCACGCCAATGGTACGGGTGTGTTTTTTCTTCAGGATCAACGCTGCCGGATTGGGCCGGTACTGCAATTGACGGGCCAGTTCCCAGACGCGTTCGCGGGTACGCAGGCCGATGCGTGGGTTGTTCTGCAAGGCCCGCGAAACCGTGGAGATCGAAACGCCTAACTCCTGGGCAATTTGCTTGATGGTGGCTTGGCTTTTTTGCATGATCCCCTGTTAAATCTACTTCAGTCGTGTACTTGTGCAATGCTTTGCAATCCCTGATCCATTGGTTTCTACGTCTTGCGTACGAATGTAATACGGACGATCGCCAATGAATCTCACAAAATACGTGTTCTTTTGAATACAAAATCTTAATACGACGCATTACCTCAATGATTATGGATCCTCTTGTTACTGCCATTATAGAAACCTTCCGTGCTTCGTTCGGAGCCGAGCCAGCCTTGTTGGTTCGCTCGCCGGGCCGAATCAACCTCATTGGGGAGCACACGGACTACAATATGGGCTTTGTACTACCTGCGGCGATTGATCGCGAAATGTTTTTCGCCATTAGTCCCCGCACGGATAAGGTATGCCGCACGATTGCGTATAACCTAAACCGCGAAGAAACGTTTGCAACGGATCAGCTGGAGAAGACGGAAGAAAAGTGGACCTATTACCTCAAGGGAGTCATCGATCAGATTCAGAAACTGGGTTACGAATTTCACGGCTTTGATCTGGTTTTGGGGGAAATATTCCGGTAGGAGCGGGCGTCTCTTCTTCAGCGGCTCTGGAAGCGGGGCTGGCATTTGCCATCAATGAACTGTATCAGCTGGGCATTCCCAAAATGGCCCTGGTGCAACTTTGCCAGCGGGCTGAGAACCAGTTTGTGGGCCTCAACTGCGGCATCATGGATATGTTCGCTTCACTGATGGGGGATACGGACGCCGTAATCCGTCTGGACTGCCGTTCGCTGGAATACGAATACTTTCCCTTTACGCAGGAGCAGCACGTACTGGTGCTGTGCGATACGGGCGTAAAACATTCCCTGGGAACCTCCGAATACAACACCCGGCGAGCCGAATGCGAACGAGGTGTGGCTATTCTACAGGCTCATAAACCCAGTATACAGAGCCTGCGGGATGTGAGTATCGAGTTCCTGCAGGAACACCAGGCTGAGTTTGATCCGGTTACGTATAAACGTTGTAAATACATTGTGGAGGAAATCAACCGCGTTGTGGAAGCCTGTAAGGATTTACAGAAAGATGATCTGGAAGCGTTCGGAAAGAAGATGTATCAGACGCACGACGGTCTACAACACGACTACGAAGTGAGTTGTGAAGAACTCGACTTTCTGGTGGATCAGGCTCGCCTGAATCCAGCGGTACTGGGAGCCCGCATGATGGGGGGCGGCTTCGGCGGCTGTACCATCAATCTGATTGAAAAAGGAGCGGCGGATGCCTTCATTGAAACCATGACGAAAGCGTACAAGGAATCGCTGAATCTGGATTTAGTAACCCACAAAGTCGTTATCAAAAAAGGCACTTCTCGCCTGGAATCATCGAACGAACGGGTTTAAACGTACAACGCCAAACCGAACACCTGAAACGCAACACGACTTATGAGTGAATTTCAATTTGACGAACATCCGCACCGCCGCTACAATCCACTGACGGAAAGCTGGGTGCTGGTGTCGCCCCACCGTACCAAACGTCCCTGGCAGGGACAGGTGGAAAAGTCGGCGGAGGACAAACGGCCCTCGTACGATCCGACCTGCTATTTGTGTCCGACCAATACGCGTTCCAACGGAGAAAAGAATCCGGACTACGAAAACGTATATGTCTTTACGAACGACTTTTCCGCGTTGATTCACGATACACCCGCCGGACAGGTTTCCGATGGGGAACTGTTTCAGGCGGAAAGCGAATCGGGTATTTGCAAAGTAATCTGTTTCTCGCCCCGGCACGATCTGACCATTCCCGAAATGGAAGCCAAAGACATTCGCCGCGTGGTGGATGCCTGGTGTCAGGAGTACGAAGGACTGGGTACGGACCCGAAAATCAATCACGTACAGATTTTTGAAAACAAGGGCTTTGTGATGGGTTGCTCCAATCCGCACCCGCATGGTCAGATCTGGGCTCAGTACAGCATTCCCGATGAGCCGTATAAAAAGCAGATCGCCCAGAAAAAATATTACGACCGTCACGGCCGAACGCTGTTGAGCGATTACCTGACGAAGGAATTGGAAAAGAAAGAACGGATTCTGTTCGAACATGAGCATTTCGTAGCTCTGATTCCCTTCTGGGCCGTATGGCCGTACGAGGCGATGATCATTCCGAAACGGCCGATGGCATCCATTCTGGAAATGACCAGTGCCGAACGCGATGGGCTGGCGGAAGCCTACCGCGAGCTGACGATCATCTACGATAATCTTTTTGAAGTATCGTTTCCGTATTCGGCGGGTATTCACCAAGCCCCAACTGACGGCGACGTGCACGAAGAATGGCACTGGCACTTTGTATTCCTGCCCCCGCTGCTGCGTTCAGCAACGGTGAAGAAATTCATGGTAGGCTACGAAATGCTGGCCAATCCCCAACGCGACATCACACCCGAGCAAAGTGCTCAGCGGCTGCGGGAGCTACCTCGGGTGCATTATAAGAAGTAGGGGTTGGATGATGGTTTGTACTATAGTAGATCCGTTTTTCGTCCCGCTGAGACGAGAAGGCTGATCATTTAGTCCGTATACATTCCATGTCGGCACG
>NZ_NMPS01000137.1:0-15352 GCF_002261125.1 Siphonobacter sp. BAB-5385
ACTGGCCGATGGTCAATACCACATTGAAGTGACTGATGGTGAAACTACCCTTAAAAAGACATCAGCATCAATACCGATAAGCCCACTCGCATGGTATTTGTGAATTAATTCCCCCATACCTATTCGCTTACGTAAGTCCCGGGTTCTGAACCCGGGACTTTTACGTTTCGGGTGCTTCAGGCCTCGGGTCGCAGAATTAATCTGCGTACGGACATGGGGTGAAAAATCTGTCCCCTGCGGGTTCTGAATCCATTTGCATTAAGTTTTTCGGCAATGAGAGCGTAGGTGAGCCCCTGGTTTCGGTACAAACGAGCCAGTTCCGCTGCCTGCCGATTGGCCTGATGCGTGCGGGCGTTAGCGATGCGTTGCTGACGGCCCTTATCAATCGCCTGCGAAGTCAGGTTCTCGGGTGAGCCCAGCGAATAGCCCTGACGTTTTTTTTGCTGAAGGGCATTGCGGGTTCGTTCCGAGATCAGCTCCCGTTCGTGTTGAGCCAGAACCGCCATAATTCCGATGGTAAGCGTATTGGCATCGGGAATATCGCAGGCCACAAAATCTACTTCCGCATTCCGAAGCGTAAAAATAAATTCGGCATTACGCGAGAGCCGGTCGAGTTTAGCGATCAACAATCGGGCCCGGTGTTGTTTGGCAAAAGCAATGGCTGCTTTTAACTGCGGTCGCTCCGATTTCTTACCCGATTCTACTTCCACAAATTCCTGAAGCAGTACTTCGCCTTCCCGAACGAAACGTCGTACAATTTCCTGTTGAGCGGCCAGACCCAGCCCCGATTTTCCCTGAGCTAAGGTAGATACCCGGTAATAAGCAACGTACTGCATAAATCGATAAGAAAATCTGATGAGCGAAATAGTTGTAAAATTACGCATTTTTGCTTTTATAACCTTTTAAGAACGGACGTTTATAAAAGGTTATTCATAAATCGATCATAATTAAATTCAATGATTTTTTGCTTCTCTTCAGATTAAGTAATGAAGATGGTTCCAAGGTTTGCTCCGCCCAGCATTTACTTGGCTTGCCACTTATGTAAGATGAGGGATCGTCGACTCATGAAGCCGTTAGTTTGATGCCACAGTTAAGCTGCTCTGCTCACTGGGTAGCTGCGTTTAGAAAAGGGGTACAGCATTTGATTTTCGTAGGATAGGTACAGGAGATTTCCAGCAAAGAAGTTTTTGCAGCTTTGGGTTGCAGGCGAGTAGGGGAACCTTAACCGAACCGTGCTGTTGATGGCTGAGTGTTCTGGACCGATACTATCGGATAGAAGCACGGAGGCGAAAGGGATCATTCTTCAGTAAATCGAACGAGAGCATCGCATCACCGTTCGCAAGAAACGGGGACGATTCAGGAAGGCAGATTCAAAAATGACAAGGCATGTTTGAAGTATTATTCGCTCATATCCAGGAAAAAGTAAAGTTAACCCCGGAGGAAAAGGAAGTCCTACAATCGTTCTTCGTGGTCAAAAAGCTACGAAAACGACAGTATCTACTTCAGGAAGGTCAGGTCTGTACGCATTTGTCTTTTGTAGTCAAAGGCTTGCTCCGCTCTTACAATGTGGACGAAAAGGGACATGAGCATATCAATCTTTTCGCTTGGGAAGGCTGGTGGGTATCAGATCTGGGAAGCTTTTTAAAAGGCGAAGCAGCTATACTCAACATTGATGCTCTGGAGAACAGTGAGTTATTAATGATTTCCCTGAACGACTACGAAGCTTTGATGACGAGCATTCCCAAGATGGAACGCTATTTCCGATTGCTTTATCAGAATAGTCTGGTTACGAAAGACCGACGTCTCATCAGTTCCATTACGCATACGGCCGAAGAAAAATACTGGCAACTGGCCGAAAACTTTCCCCAAATGATCCAACGCGTCCCCCAACACCTGATTGCTTCCTATCTGGGACTGGCTCCGGAGACTATCAGCCGTATTCGCAAAAACCGCATGATTCGGAGTCAGGACTAGGTGATCCAGATCAAGGCTATTTCTTGCCCAAGGTCAAGAACCTGCTTTTTACGAAAGGTACCTTTGTGAAAAATCTTTTCAGAGATGTGCAGAATTATGTGCCCGTCTCTGAAGCGAAACTAGCGGTATAACTAGCATGGAAAAGAAAGCATTGATTGTGGGCGTGAGTGGGATTACGGGAAGTAACCTGGCCCAGGAGTTGGTTGATCTGGGATGGAACGTTTACGGGCTGGCACGCAACCCTTCCATAGGGGTAGAAAGCGTGGTGCCGGTGGCGGCGAATCTGTTGGATGAACAAGGCTTGGGTCAGGCGTTGGAAGGTATTTCGCCCACGCACGTTTTCATTACAACGTGGATGCGAAATGAAACCGAAGCTGAAAATATTCGGGTAAATGGAACTATGGTTCGTAACGTATTGAATGCCTTATCTGGAAAACAATCCGTTCAGCACGTTGCTTTGGTAACCGGGTTAAAGCATTACTTAGGGCCGTTTGAGGCTTATGCACAGGCGGGCAATTTACCAGAAACACCCTTGCGGGAGGAGCAGCCCCGACTGGCTTTTGACAACTTTTATTACGCTCAGGAAGACGAGGTTTTTGCCGCTGCGGCCCGAGATGGATTTACCTGGAGTGTGCACCGACCGCATACGGTGATTGGAAAGGCCATTGGCAATTTAATGAACCTGGGCACTACGCTCGCCGTGTATGCGACCCTCTGTAAAGAAACGGGTCGTCCGTTTGTCTGGCCGGGTTCGGAAGCTCAGTGGACGGGACTCTCTGACGTAACCGATGCCCGGATATTGGCTCAACAACTGGTTTGGGCGGCTACTACACCCGAAGCTTCTAATCAAGCCTATAACATTGTCAATGGCGATATTTTCCGCTGGAGCTGGTTGTGGAAACAAATCGCGGACCATTTTACTATTGAAGCAGAAGGTTTTAACGGAAGTGTCCGGCCACTGGAGGCCGAAATGGCCGCGGATCGAGCGACCTGGGAAGCGATAGCCCAGCGGTATGGACTTCGCGAATCCAATCTGGACCGGTTGGCCTCGCCCTGGCATACGGACCTGGATTTAGGACGCCCCATGGAGGTAATGACTGATATGACCAGAAGTCGTACGCTGGGTTTTAACGCGTACCAGTCTACGCGAGCATCTTTCTTTGATTTATTTGAAGCCCTGAGAAAGGATCGGATCATACCCTGAAAAAATTTCGAGTACGTTTACTAAAAAAAGTCTGTAGTTGATCCCGGATCAGCTACAGACTTTTTTTTAGTAAGCGTATGAACGTACCACTGGATAAATAACGGAAAACGATGACCGAATAATGAATGTGTAGCTGTTCAGGCTGAGAACGGCGGTTGCAATCTGATCCGTCCAGAACGTAATGGTATACCAGAGAACGTAATTGAACATTAAGACAATTCATTTGACGATTTGTAGCAGGCTTTTGCCGCTCAGGTTCGCTACATTTGTATCGATAAAATTATATTATTTATTGGTTCCATGCAGGTTTAATCGAGTGGTCACGTACCAGAAAGACTAAGCCACGTGGACGAAAGCAGTCCCAACTACGCAAGGCCTCACTGAGCATCCGCTGGCAAAAGTGAATTAAAATTTTACCTAGACCAGACCGCCCGTACCAAAGGATACTGCACGGCAGAAGACCCCACCTTTCAAGCTAACACAATTCAAGCCAGGTCCGATGGCCTAAACGATGTGCCGGGAGGTTCACCTCCGGGTGTGGCGTGGTTTGCCCAAGCAACAACGAGCGTTCAGCGTTCTGAATGAACGGCCCCTGAACCATTAACCTCTGAGTACTAACAATTACTTACAATAAACCATCTATGAAAAAACCATTACTTGTTCTGGTGAGATCGCTTGTCTTGCTAGCCGTAGTCGCCATGTTTCACCATACCGTTCAGGCTCAGTCGAGAACGGCAACTGTGAAAGTAAACAAAGACCAGAAGTACCAGAAAATTACCGGTTTTGGGGGTTTTGTCAATAGTCCTCAGTTTGGTTACAACCACATGACCGAGGCTGAAATACGCAAGATGTGGGGAGCGGGCAGTGAGGCGGGCTACAACATCATGCGGATCTACATACCCATTGGCAAAGACAACTGGGGGCAGGCACTGGCAACGGCCCAACTGGCTCAGTCCCTGAATATTAAAATTTTTGCTTCTCCTTGGTCGATGCCCGCGGAGTGGAAAACCTACAATACCATTGCCTCCCGCTATCAGGATGCAAACGGAGCCTGGCAGCCGGTGTACCTAAAGCCGGAGCATTACGCCGACTACGCCAATTACCTCAACGACTTTGTCACGTATCTGCGGGAAAATGGCGTTGAACTGGAAGCCATCGCACTACAAAACGAGCCTGATTATCAGGTTGATTATGCCGGATGTATCTGGACTCCCGATCAGATGACCAACTTTCTTAAAAATCATAGGAGTGTGATCAAGTGCAAAGTCCTGGCACCCGAGACGGTAGGTATTACCAATAATTACGCCAGTGCTTTCGCCAATGCAGAGGTGTTGCCGCACTTTGATATCTTCGCTGGGCACCAGTATGGGGGGATTCAGTCAGGTTTGCTGAATGTACAGGCTCAGGGCAAAGAGGTTTGGATGACTGAGTATCTCATTAACTGGAACACCAACGGAGTCTCCCGGGATTTCAACTGGTCCATTGACGGTTTTTCGTTTGCCAATGACTTAAATCAGGCCCTGCTGTCCAACGTCAATGCCTGGATTCATTATGCAACCAAACGGTATTACGGACCGCTGGGTGATGGAATATTTGGTACAACGACTGGAGTCATGACCAAACGGGGAAATATTCTTTCGCATTACGCCAAGTACGTTACCGGGTACACCCGCATTCAGAATAGCTGGAATGACAACACCAATGAGTTAAGAGGGTCTTCTTACCTTTCTGAAACGGGCGATAAAATCGTAGTTCAGGTGATTAACCCTTCTTCGAATACGTATAATCTGTCGGTGGATTTACCTTTTCTTTCCAACGAAGGCAAAGCCATCAGTACGACTCAGACGGAAAGTATGGTTGAAAGCAACGTGGATTTTACCCAGGAAACCAATCGGCCCAAGGTGACCATCAAAGCCTCCAGTGTAACTACACTCGTTTTTTCCAAGAGCGGCGATTTCGAACCGTCTCAAATGACCAGTGAACTGATTAATTACGAGAAGCTTGACAACAAAACCCCCACTTCATCCGCGTTTGGTACCGGCTATAAGCTTAGTGGCAAGACCTTTACGTTCCTGAATTCATCACCATTGTTTAGTACCAGTACGAATGCCAATAATGGGTATTTGCCGCTGGGAGGCAAGTTTAATCGGTTGGTATTTCAAGTAGAAAGCCTTTCCTCTAGCTTTAATTACTCTTCGAGCAACACGACGCTTTATTACGTAAACAAGCAGGGAGCTGTAAATTCCAAAAATTACGGCAGTATTGTTTTTGATAAAAGAAACGATTTCAACTGGGTGCTGAATATTTCCGAAGACGTACTGACCGATGGTTGTATGGGCATCATTGGGATTACCAGTGGCAATGCCACCTCCCGGCTGACCTTCAAATTCAAAGACGTATACGTGGCCTTGGGTACTGAGCGGGGCTACAAGTTCTCGGGCGTGTACAGTGCGGCAGATAGTTACTTGATGGATTGCCTGGAAGACATTACATATACCTCGCTTGATTTTACCAATGTAACCAATATTCCCGCTCAGACTGACTGGCACGCCTTGGCGGCCAATAAGAACAGTCTGTTTTATGTACAGACCAGTACCGTGAGTGATAAAACCAACGTAGTGAACGGACAAAGCTGTACGAAACTTGAACTCAGCGAAGGCAGAGGCGATTATTATGCTCCCCAGGGCTTTACGGCGATTTCGGCAACGTATCAGGGTACTTTGAACGGCGTGAAAATGCTGGTACTGCCCTTTGAAGCCGACATTCCGAACGGAGTCAAGGCCTATACGCTGGAATACACCGATTCTAAAGTGGTAGGAAGAGCGATTACCACCGGAAAAATTCCTGCCAATACACCCGTTCTGGTGAGTGGATCCGGAGCCATCGTATTTGAAGGCTCGGGTGCGATCGCTTCTTCAAAGCAACAGGCGGTAAACCCTTCACCCAACAAAAAAGAGGATCAACTGGCACTTGCCGTGCAGGCAGGCATCAGTACCGGCGTGTACGTGGGTATCCCGATTCCCCTGGGCAGTTACTACCTGACCAACACCAATGGGGTGGCCGCATTCAGTCGGGTTACGAGCGGTGCTCAACCCTCCGCAGCCGCTTTCAACGGGTACCTGAGCCCAGGCTTACCGACCACGGCAGCGAGTCTGGAACTGGAACTGATTGATCAGCCACTGCCCGTCAGCCTGGGTAGATTTACGGCTAAAGCGGTTGAAAACGGAATCCAGCTGGATTGGACAACCTATGCCGAAAAGAACAACTTTGGCTTTGAGGTACTGAGAAGTGAGGATGGAAAAACGTTCGAAAAAATCGGCTTCGTTGCTGGTAATGGTACCAGCGTACGGGAACTGAATTATCGACTGGTTGACCCGTCTCCTCTGGCAGGTACCCGTTATTACCGCCTCAAGCAAATCGATCTGGACGGAGCGTATCAGTACTCCATGATCCGGTCCGTGCAACAGGCAACGCTAACATCCGTGAAAGTATATCCTAATCCGGTAAAGGATTTTCTAACCATTGATTTCAACGGAAATAAAGTAACCGGACAGCTCGTCATCATCGATGCAGTAGGACGAACCGTTTTGCAATCTTCGCTGGATCAAACCGATCAAAAGATTATTAACGTATCAAACCTGGCTCCGGGAATGTACCATTATCAGGCGAATCATTTGAAAGGAAAATTCATTAAATAAAGTGTAATAAAGGAATGTATAAAAAAGGGTAGGACGATTCAATTATGAAAAGTCCTGCCCTTTTTTTTATGGTTTATTACAGAATCACGAGGAATTAAACAAACGAATGTAATCCTTCACAGTTGCTGATACTTTAAAAGCGAGTAGGTAAAAAACTTAATGCATATTCTGTGCCTGAAATTCAAAACTCTAATTCAGGTGAATGCTCTGAAACGTGAATGAGCTTTGGATATTCCGTCAGAAACTTCGCTGGTGTATACCATGCCATTACTGTGATTAGGGTATCGACCCCTTGGATGAGGGGCTTTTCGTTTCAGGTTCGTTTTTGGAAGATGCTAGTACGAAGTGAGAATTTTTACGACGATACCATAATTCAGGCGGCCTGACTGGTGATGTGGTACCGTATCGTCCAATTTTATAGTCTATTTTTTATGAAAATGACCACTTTTGAACATTTGTAGCATTTATTTTCACAAATCTTCTCCTGCAAAACTTCCGGATAGAACTACATTTGTTCAATGATTAGTTAAAAATTATATCAGAAAAGTTATGAAGTTCCCGGTGTGTTTAGCGGGGACATTCATTGCAAAAAATAAATTGTCATTTTGACAAATAATAGTGGGATTGATCAGAAGTCCCTGTAAGAATACATAAAATCAACGCAACCTATCCATCACTTTTATTTCGTGCTTATTAGTTACGTATACCGATGAAAGTTTTCGATTTAACCTGTACGAACGTATTAACTAAACCCATTGCTTCGATGAAATAATCCCGCTTTACCGCATTCATTGGGAGAGATAGCTACACAACGCTTTACTTTTTACCCGCACCTTTTACTGACGTTACAGAGACATTCTAACGAATGGAATGGCAGGGGAGATTTCGCTCTTTTAATCTGATGTGAACTAATTAAATCGTAAAAACTATGCATCATTTTTCTACAATTCATAATACCCGCAGCTGGAATATAAAAACCCTGGTGCTGCGAGTATTATTGATGGTTTTGCTGGCCCAGGTCAGTATGGCCGAACCCAATAGTCCAACGTATTTCAAGGTTACGCCTTTGCGTAAAAATACCGTAGATAGAGAAATCAGAGGAAAGATTACGGGTGACACGGGCGAAGGATTACCCGGCGTAAACGTGTTGATTAAAGGAACTACCCGCGGCACCACCACGGATCAGGACGGAAATTTTAAGCTCACGCTCCGGGACGGAGACACGGCCCTGATTTTCTCCCTGGTAGGCTATGCCACCAAAGAAGTTGCGGTCGGATCGCAGACTGTGGTGGATGTAATACTGTCGAATGACGATAAGGTACTGGACGAGGTGGTTGTAGTTGGTTACGGTACGCAGCGTCAGGAAGCGGTGACCGGTTCGGTAGTTTCAGTGACCGGTAATGTGATGCGGGAAGTACCCGCGGCCAACCTGACGCAGGCCTTACAGGGCCGAGTCGTAGGGGTAGAGATTTCACAGACCTCCACTAAACCCGGAGCTGCGATGGAAATCCTCATCCGTGGTCAGCGGTCTTTGCGAGCAGATAACGCTCCTCTGATCGTTCTGGACGGCATTCCTTTCTCAGGATCGATTACGGATATTAATGCAAACAACATCAAAAGCATTGATATTCTGAAGGACGCTTCCGCAACGGCCATTTACGGTTCCCGCGGAGCCAACGGCGTTATTCTGATCACGACCAATACGGGCAAACGGGGTCAGAAAGCCATGTTTTCCTACAATGGATTTCATGGCCCGAAAACCGTTTTTTCAAAATATCCGATGATGAATGGCCCGGAGTTTGCTGCTCTGCGGGCGGCGAGTCTTCAGCGATTTCAGAACACGATTGATGAATCCAACGACGTGAATACCGACTGGCAGGACAAGGTGTACCGAACCGGCCTTATGTCCAGCCACGATATTAACGTTTCAGGTGGCTCTGAAAAAGGGAGCTACTCCTTTGGCTTGGGTTATTACCGGGAAAACGCCGTAGTTCCGCTTCAGGATTTTTCGCGTTATTCGCTGCAGGCTTCGATCAATCAGGATATTAACAAATATTTCCGGGTTGGATTTTCAACCAATTCCAACTTTACGGTCAGCAACGGCAACAACAGCCCTGCCGTAGGTATGGCCCTGGGCAGAACGCCGATTGCAAATCCGTACAATGCGGATGGTACGATGAAAACCATCATTCAGGAGCAAACTTCCGGACCACAGTGGGTGCCTTCACTGGAGCGATTCAACGCGTTAGGCGACCGCTATATTGATCAGACCCGGGCGTATGGTTCCTACAATACCCTTTTTGCGGAAGTACAGATTCCGGGTGTAACCGGACTGAAATACCGGGCGAACCTGGGTTTGAACTACCGGCAAAGCACCAGCGGTAACTATACCGGCGAGGGTGTTTTCAGTGGTAACCCCCTCAACGTATCGACGGCGGGTATTGGCAATTCGCATACGCTCAACTGGGCCATTGAAAACCTGCTAAGCTACGATCGCAAGTTCGGCAAACACGAGATCAATGCGGTCGGTTTGTACTCCGCTCAGCAGAATACCTTCAATTCCTCTTCCGTGGGTGCCCGGGATATTCCTTCCGACGCCTTCCAGTTTTATAACCTGGGCCGGGCTGACGGAATCATCACGGTAAACCCTGCCAATCAGGGCTATAACCAATGGGGATTATTGTCGTACATGGGACGCGTCATGTACTCCTTCGATGATCGTTACATGCTGAGTGTTACCTTCCGGGCGGATGGTTCCTCACGTTTGGCCAAAGGACACCAGTGGAATGCGTATCCAGCTATTTCGGCCGGATGGAACATTTCCAAGGAGCAATTCATGGCTGGCGTTACTAAAATCAACCAGTTGAAACTTCGGGTCGGTTACGGTCAAACCTCAAATCAGGCCGTAAACCCTTACGAAACGCTGGGACTTTTGTCCACCCGGCCTTACAACTTTGGCAATTCCAATTACGCTACGGGTTTCTACGTGTCTAATGCTCCGAACCCACGGTTAGGCTGGGAATTTTCCAACACGATCAACCTGGGTCTGGATTTCAAAGCATTCAACAATCGTTTGTCCGGTACGATCGAGTTTTACGAGCAGCAGACTAAAAATGTACTCTTGGGCGTAGGTTTGCCACCGACCTCAGGCGTAGGCGGCTATACGGCCAACATCGGTCAGACGCAGAATAAAGGTTTTGAATTCAATTTGAATGGTACAGTTCTGGAAAATGTAAATGGCTGGACCTGGGATGTTGGATTTAACGTGTACGCCAACCGGAACAAGCTGGTTTCTCTGGCTTCGGGTCAGCAACGGGATGAAGGAAACTGGTGGTTTGTGGGTCATCCGATCAACGTAATTTATGATTACGAAAAAATTGGACTTTGGCAGGAAAACGATCAATTCCGTAATATTTATGAACCCGGTGGCAATGCGGGTATGATCCGCGTAAAATACACGGGCGAATACAATTCAGATGGAGCACCCACCCGGGCCATCAATGCATCCGATCGGCAGATTCTGGATATGCAACCCAATTTCCAGGGTGGTTTCAATACCCGCGTCGCCTACAAAGGGTTTGACCTGAACATCGTTGGCGTTTTCAAAAATGGTGGCTTGCTGAATAGTACGCTTTACGGATCATCAGGTTATTTGAACAACCTGAATGCCCGGGCTGGTAACAACGTTCGCGTTGACTACTGGACACCAGAAAACACGGACGCCAAATATCCTGCTCCGGGTGGTATCGGCGGTGATAACCCGAAATACGGCAGCACGCTGGGCTACTTTGACGCTTCTTTCCTGAAAATTCGCACCATGACGCTGGGCTATAACGTGAGCAACAAAGTCCTGGGAAGAGTAGGTATGAGTACACTTCGTCTCTACTTCACTGCCCAGAACCCGTTTGTGATGTTCTCTCCGTATAACCGCGAGTCAGGGATGGATCCGGAAACCAACTCGTACGGTAACGAAAATGCGGCGGTACCCTTGTCCTCGGCACTGCGTCGTATCCTGACCATCGGCACGAACACGCCGTCTACCCGAAACTATATCGTAGGTGTCAATCTGACTTTTTAAAAAACTTACTATGAAACGTTTACGTATAAAAAACCTGAAGACAGTAGCGGCCTTGACGCTGTTGCTTTCAAGCTGCACTAAAATATTAGACGAAAAACCCCGGGCTATTTACACGCCTGAATACTTTAAAACCGAGAAAGGCGTATACGGAGGCTTGACGGGCATGTATGCTCACTTACGGTGGATTTTCGGAAACGCCTACTTCTACAATTCCTGCATGACGGGTACTGACGAAGCGACCTGGGGTGCCAGCGGCGGCGGCAGTGGCTTCCAGACGCATGATCTTTCGGGTACTCAGCTCATTACGCCCCAGGCGAGTGATGCCAGCAACATCTGGTACAATGCCTTCCCGAACATCAATACGGCTAACGGTGTCATTGAAAATGCGACGGCCGTAGGGATTTCTGAAGCACTCATCGCGGAGGCCCGGTTTTTCAGAGCGTTTGATTACTTCATGCTGGTGCAGACCTTCGGCGGTGTACCGCTCGATCTGGGCTCGGGTGAATTGGCGTTCAACATCTCTACGCTGCGGACTTCCAAACGCAATACCGTGCCCGAGGTGTATACCAAAGTAATTTTCCCGGATCTGGTAAAGGCGGTAAACGACCTTCCCGTAAGCGGTCGGGTGATTGGCGGTGTAACCAAAACGCTGGCGAGCCTCTACCTGTCCAAAGCGTATTTGACGTACGGATGGTGGCTGCAAAACCCCAACAACATTCCCACGTATCCGGCAACCAACCGGACGGATCCGGATGGTCACGATGCTCAGTGGTATTTCCAGAAAGCCTACGACGTAGCGACGCAGGCCATTGCTAATCCGGGACCTTTTCGATTGCAGGAAACGTATTATGACGTAAACGTGGGTACGAACGATCGGAACAGTGAAATTCTTCTGTACGCTGACCATACCGAAACCAGCGAGCTTTTCAATGGCTCCAGCCTGACGTATGCCGGTGGTGGTGATGCGGATAACTTCGCCAGCTGGATGCTAACCTGGAATTATACCAGCATCACCAGCTCAAAAACCAACTGGAGTTCTCCCAGCACCGTTAACTCCGTTCAGCGGGAAGCGGCTCAGGCCCTGGGTCGTCCCTGGGTACGGATGGCCCCGCCGCATGAAGTATTTAACAAGACGTTTGCGGATAAAACCAACGACTCCCGTTATGATGGTACGTTCACAACGGCTTACCGGGGTAACTGGCCCAAAGCCGGGGTTACCAATGAATTTCTGTACAACGCCAATAACCTGCAGGTTCGTCCCGGCGATGCCATCCTGACCTTCCTGGATCAGGATCCTGGTACCCCCATCGATTATTCGAATTCGGTATACAAAAGCAGCGTGGGCGTGGGCGTATTGCCGGGTCGGGCTGATTACGTAGTAGCCCCCAGTGGCATCAGTCGCCTGGTGTATCCGGGCCTTTGGAAGCTGGGACCGTACCGTACCGATAATGGCAGCGGATTAGGCCAGCCCAATGCTGCCAGCACGCGTCCGTTCAACATTGCCAAATTCTCGGAGCTTTACTTTGTTGCGGCGGAAGCAGCGGTAAAAGGAGCAACGACGCAGGGCGGAAAAACGGCACGTGATCTCATGAATGTAATCCGGTCACGGGCGGGCAAGTGGCGTTGGAGTAACCAGGGCAATGTGGCTAAAGTAGTAGACAACAGTGCAGCCATGATTGCAGCGACTCCCGCAACGATTGACCTCAACTACATTTTGGCCGAGCGTTCGAGAGAATACTACGGCGAAGGCTACCGGTGGTATGATCTGGTACGGACGCAGAGTTGGAAAGAAATCGCCGCTAGTTACACGATCTGTGGACCTAATGTGGGCGATCACACACCCGTGAAATTCACCCGGAAAATCGAAAATTATCACTTCCTGAGACCCATTCCTCAGGGACAGATTGATAACATGGATATGCCGGCTGCTGACAAAGCTGCCTACCAGAATCCCGGTTATTTATAAGCTTAGGTTCCAATCCGCGAAAGCCCGTCCGCAGGGACGGGACGAAGAAAGAGGGGTATCCCTCTTTCTTCGTTTAAAAGCACTCAATCTAAGATGTTCATTTGTTTGGTAGCAAGGAGTTGACGTATGAAAAAGTATGGCTGTATAGTGATGGTGTGGTGTAGCATTGGCACCGCATCCTGGGCTCAAAATTCTGATAATGCTTTAACCCGGCAGGAAGTGGCAGAGGGGTGGCAGTTGTTGTGGGACGGCAAAACGACCACTGGCTGGAAAAGCTCTGGCTCCGACGCTTTTCCAGCCAAAGGCTGGAACGTAGAAGAAGGGGTACTGAAAGTACTCAAGGATGGTAAAGGCGGTGATATTATCACGACCAAAACCTACAAAAACTTTACTCTCAAGGCTGATTTTAAACTAACTGAAGGAGCCAACAGTGGCATTAAGTATTTTGTCAATCGGGGTGGTATTGGCTGTGAATATCAGATACTTGATGACGTCAGACATCCCGACGCGAAGGCCGGGGTGGCCGGAAACCGGACCCTGGGTTCGTTATACGATCTGATTGCGGCCCCCACTACCAAACCGTACCGCCCGCAGAAATTCAACACGGCAATGATTGTGGTACAGGGCAATCACGTCGAACATTGGCTAAATGGCGTGAAGATCATTGACTATGAGCGAAATAATCAGATGTGGCGAGCATTGGTCAATTACAGCAAATACAAAGGATTCCCTGATTTCGGGGATGCCGCTCAGGGACACCTGTTGTTGCAGGATCACGGCGATGAGGTCTGGTTCAAAAATATCAAGATACTTGAAAAGTAAAAGAGAGATAGCGTTTTGCTGAATGCTGCTTAATCTGGACGGAGATTCGGCTTATGTAGTCGTTTACGTCAATTTTTTTAACTTCATACGTAACTTTCGCACCAATCTAAACCGAAGGCATGCGGGGCAAGGCGTAGACCGGAAAGCTCTGCATCACAATCACTCAAAACCGTTATGCAAATCGAAAGACGGCAATTCTTAACGACCGTATCCCTGGCGGGTGCGGCTACTTTGTTTTCCGGAAATCCGCTTCTGGCGGCAACGGCACCGAAAAAAGACAAACTGGGCATCGCTCTGGTAGGGCTGGGGTATTACAGCACAGACTTACTGGCCCCGGCCCTTCAAATGACCGAAAAATGTTATCTGGCTGGCATCGTAACGGGAACGCCGGCCAAGGCCCAGCAATGGAAAGCGAAGTACAATCTGGCGGACAAGAATATCTACAACTACCAGAACTTCGATCAGATTGCCAATAATCCCGACATCGATATCGTCTACATCGTGCTGCCTCCGTCCATGCACCGGGAGTATGTCGTCAGAGCTGCCAAAGCGGGCAAACACGTGTTTTGTGAAAAACCCATGGCTCCCTCCGTAGCGGATTGTGAAGCCATGATTAAAGCCTGTGCCGACAATAAAGTAAAACTGGCTATCGGGTACCGTTGCCAGCACGATCCTAATATTCAGGCGGTTATGAAAATGGCCAAAGAGCAGAAATTCGGTAAGGTAAAAATGATCAACAGTGCTGCTGGATACTTTGATGCCCGAACGGACCACTGGAAGCAAAAGAAGGCACTCGGCGGTGGAGTGATGGGAGATATGGGCGTGTATGCCTTACAGGGAGCAAGGCTGGCGACGGGCGAAGAGCCCATTAGCGTCATCGCTCAGGCTTCCACGACGCGGCCTGACATTTACAAGGAAGTCGAAGAAACCATGATGTTCATGCTGGATTTTCCGAGTGGAGCACGGGCGGCCTGCCAGACCAGCTTCGGGATTAACATGAACTATCTGCAGGTGAATTACGAAAAAGGCTGGCTGAAACTCGAACCCCAGTCCGGTTATCTGGGTAATAAAGGAAGCATGTCGGACGGAACGAAGATCGATTTTCCCATTAAGAATCAGCAAGCGAAACAACTCGACGAGGATTGCCTGGCTATCCTGAACAATACGGCCCTGATTGCTCCCGGCGAAGAAGGGTTGCGGGACATCAGAGTTGTAGAAGCCATCTATAAATCAGTAGCTTCCGGCAAAAGTGTTAAAATTTAAGGGTTTTTGCTTTTTGGAATGAGTAAGGACGGATTAGAGAAGGTAATGTTCTACACAATGATTTATTGATAACAGTTTAATAAGTAGGTATTTGTCTTACTCAGGCGGCTGGTTTTTTAGTCCGTATCGCGAACACCGCTCTTTTTATCCTGCTCAAGGCCACCGCTTTGCGGATAAAAAAGGCGGCTTTTCGCGATAGGACGGGGCTCGGTTTTATGTCGTCCATGTCGTCTTTTGCTTGTATTCCAACAACTAACAAATAATTACCTTCAGAAAATGAAAACCTCTCCCGCCCAGAAGCCATTCCATGGGGCCAACTGAACGACCTACGACAGCCGCAATGCGGT